>CAZMGQ010000298.1:0-3484 GCA_964565855.1 uncultured Lentisphaerales bacterium
ACGGCTGGTCGAGCGTATGGACGAAGTGATCGACGGCCAGTATCAGAAGTACACCGTCGAAGATGGTGCCTACTTCCGCAAAGACTTCTTCGGCAAGGATCCGGCCCTGCTCGAACTAGTACGCAACCTCTCCGACGATACGCTGCACGGCCTGCGGCGCGGCGGGCACGACCGAGCCAAGGTCTATGCCGCCTACAGTGCCGCCGTTGCCCACGAGGGTGCCCCAACAGTCATTATCGCCAAATCCGTCAAGGGCTTCGGTATGGGCGGCGCCGGCGAGGGTCACAACGTCACCCACCAGCAGAAGAGCATGGGCGACAGCCATCTGCGCGAATTCCGCACCCGCTTCGCCATCCCGGTCAGCGACGACCAGATCGATGATATTCCCTTCTACCGTCCACCCGTGGACAGTCCCGAAGTCAGCTATCTGCTCGAACGGCGCAAGCAACTCGGCGGTTTCCTCCCGGCACGCCACCCCGAGCCCCCCAGCCTGCCGCCTCTCGAAGATGAGGTCTTCGGCGAGTTTTTCGCCGGTACGGGCGAACGCGAGGTCTCGACGACCATGGCTTTCACCATGATGCTGTCACGTCTGTTGCGCCACCCGGAATACGGCTCCAAGATTGTCCCGATCGTGCCGGACGAAGCCCGGACTTTCGGCATGGAAGCTCTCTTCCGCCAGATCGGCATCTATGCCCACATGGGACAGCTCTACGAGCCGGTCGATCGCGCCAGCCTGCTCTACTACCGCGAGGCCAAAGATGGTCAGATTCTGGAAGAGGGCATCACCGAAGCCGGTTCGATGTCTTCCTTCATCGCCGCCGGCACGGCCTATGCCACGCAGGGCGTCCACATGGTGCCGTTCTTCACCTACTATTCCATGTTCGGTCTCCAGCGGGTCGGCGATCTCGTCTGGGCCGCGGCCGACAGCCGGGTACGTGGCTTCCTGATGGCCGCCACCGCCGGCCGCACGACTCTTGCCGGTGAGGGCCTGCAGCACCAGGATGGCAATAGCCACCTGCTGGCACTGCCGATCCCCAACATGATGGCCTACGATCCAGCCTATGCCTATGAGCTGGCGACCATCATCCAGGACGGTGCCCGTCGCATGTATGTCGAAGATGAAGACATCTTCTACTACATCACGATCATGAACGAAAACTACCGTCAACCGCCTATGCCCGAAGGCAGTCGTGAAGGCATCCTGCGCGGCCTCTACCGGCTCTACAGCCAGCCGGTCAAAAAAGGTCCGCATGTCCACCTCTTCGGCAGCGGCACGATCCTCAACGAGGTCGCTCGCGCCGCCGATATCCTGCAGGAAAAATACGGCGTCGGGGTCGATCTCTGGTCGGCCACAAGCTACAAGGAGTTGCAGCGCGATGCTCTCGAAACCGAACGCTGGAACCGCCTCCACCCGCTGGAGGAGCCGCGCCAGCCCTACGTGCGCCAGTGTCTCGGCGACGAGCCGATCCCCGTCATCGCCGCCAGCGATTACGTCAAGGCTCTGGCAGGCACGATCGCCCGCTTTGTACCGGGGCGTTTTGTAGCACTCGGCACTGATGGCTTCGGCCGCAGCGATGGCCGCACCGCCCTGCGCCGCTTCTTCGAGGTCGATGCCGAACATGTCGTCGTAGCCGCACTCTCGGCCCTGGCCGAAGAGGGCCAGGTCAAGCCCGAGGTGGTGGCCGCCGCCATCGAGGCCGCCGGGATCGATACCGAAACCCCCGATCCGGTGCTGCGCTGATTATCCGCCGTCCGCAACTTGTTCATCATATTCAGGGAGAAAACTTAAATGGACGTCACATTACCGATACTGGGTGAAAATATTCTGTCCGCCGATATCGTCAGGATCCTGGTGGCCGTGGGCGACACTGTCGCTGCCGAACAGACTCTGATGGAGCTCGAAACCAACAAGGCGATTGTCGAACTGCCGGCCCCGGCGGCAGGCGTCGTCGAGGAACTGCTGGTTGCCGAAGGTGCCGAGGTCAAGGTCGGCCAACTGCTGCTGCGTCTCAAGGCAGCCGACGGTGCAGCGGCAGCACCGGCAGACGCAGCTCCTGCGCCAGCCGCAGCAGAACCCGCCGCAGCCGCGCCGGAAGCAGCACCACCTGAGCCGGCGGCCGCTCCCGCTACGCCTCCACCGCCAGCCCCGGCCGCTCCTCCACCCGCCACCGAGGCTCCCCCACCCCCACCGGCTTCGACCACGGCCGCCAAGGTGCCGGCAGCTCCCTCGGTGCGCCGCTTTGCGCGGGAACTGGGGGTCAACATCGCCCAGGTCACCGGAACCGGCCCGCATGGACGGGTTTCGATGGACGATGTCAAACGCCACGTGCGTCAGGCCAGCCAGAGCGAAGCCGCCGCCCCGGCCCAGTTGCCGCTGCCGGACTTCTCCGCCTGGGGCCCCGTCCGCCGCGAGCGCATGAGCCATATCCGCAAGATTACGGCCCAGCACCTGATGCGCGGCTGGTCGCAGATTCCCATGGTGACGCACTTCGATGCCGCCGATATCACCCAGCTTGAAGCCCTGCGCCGCAAGTTCGCCCCGCGTGCCGAAAAAGCCGGTGGCAAGCTCACGATGGCGGTCATGATCGTCAAGGCCGTCGCCTCTGCACTGCGTATCCACCCCAAGTTCAACGCCTCGATCGACATGGCCAGCTCCGATATCATCTACAAGGACTATGTCAATGTCGGCATCGCTGTCGCCACCGAACGGGGGCTTCTCGTACCGGTCCTGCGTGATGTGGACAAGAAGAACATGGTGCAGATCGCTGTCGAGGTTACCGAACTGGCCGTGGAAACCCGCAAGGGCACAGTCAAGGTCGATAACCTGCAGGGCGGCACCTTCACCGTCACCAATATCGGCAACATCGGCGGTCGCCACTTTACGCCGCTGATCAACTACCCCGAAGTCGCCATCCTCGGCATGGGACGCACCTATACCGAACTGCAACTGGTCGAAGGCGAGGTGCAGGAACGCATCCTGCTGCCTCTCTCACTCTCTTACGACCATCGTATCATCGACGGTGCCGAAGCCGCACTCTTCCTGCGCTGGATTGTCGATGCCGTCCAGGAGCCGCTGCTCCTCTCGCTGGAGGGATAAAAATGAAAACTGATGTTCTGATTATCGGCAGCGGTCCCGGTGGCTATCCGGCCGCCTTCCGCCTCGCCGCCCACGGCAAAAAGGTGGTCATGGTCGATCGCGACGCCCTGCCGGGCGGGGTCTGCCTGCACCGTGGCTGTATCCCCTCCAAGGCACTGCTGCATGCCGGTGCCAGCCTCGAAGCGGCCAAAGCGGCTTCCGAGTTCGGTATCGATTTCGCCATACCGGCAGTCGATGTCGATCGTCTGCGTACCTGGCAACGCTCAATTACCGAAATGCACTCGAAGGCACTCGCCAACCAGACCCGCCGTCTGGGCATAACCTTCCTCCACGGCACGGCCCGACTGCGCGACAACCACAGCGCCACCGTCGTCCTGGCCGAGGGCG
>CAZMGQ010000299.1:0-3477 GCA_964565855.1 uncultured Lentisphaerales bacterium
TGACGGTCAAATCGCAGACGGCGTGGATTTCCGAGACACGGTTGGCATCGCCGGAGGCTTCCTTGATGGCGACCACTCCGGGATGGGCAGCGAGGCGCGCGACCGTATCCGCAGCGATCTCGCGACCGGTACGGCCGGGAACGTTGTAGAGCACCACCGGCAGCCCCAGATCGGCGATGGTTGCAAAGTGGCGGTAGAGACCTTCCTGGCTCGGCTTGTTGTAATAGGGACAGACCTGGAGCGTGGCATCGGCACCGACTGACAGGGCGTGGCGCGTCAGCTCAAGGGCTTCATCGGTCGAATTGCCGCCGGTGCCGGCGATCACACGCAGGCGGCCCGCCGCCGCCGTGACAGCCACTTCGACAACTTTGAAGTGCTCTTCAAATGAGAGGGTGGGGGACTCGCCGGTGGTACCGACCGGCACGATACCAGTGATGCCTGCGGCGACCTGTTCTTCGACAAGCTCTCGCAGGCGACCCAGGTCGAGACTCAGGTCGCGGTTGAACGGCGTTACAATCGCCGTAAATGTGCCCTTCAATTCCATTGAAATCTCCTGACTTCAGACCCATGAGTACGTCCATGGAAGACGGGCTGGTGGGCGAGGCGGGACTTGAACCCGCAAGCCTTTGGGGCATCAGATCCTAAGTCTGACGTGTCTGCCAATTCCACCACTCGCCCGGCACAACGCAGACCAGACTAGCGCAAATCCATCTGCAGTGCAATCGTAATACATACAACAAAAGAGAGCTGCCCGGCAACAAGCGGGGCAGCCCTCAGACAATCAAAATCCTGCGCAAAGGGTCAGCCCAGTGCGGCTTTGGCCTGTTCGACCAACTGGCTGAAGGCCTCGGGATCGGCGATTGCGATCTCGGAGAGGGCCTTGCGGTTGAGCGTGACGCCGGCCTTGGTCAGCCCTTCGGTGAAGCGGCTGTAGGTCATGCCCTGGGCACGGACGGCGGCATTGATACGGACGATCCACAGCCTGCGGTAATCGCGTTTGCGCAGTTTGCGGTGCACCGTCGCCATCGCCATGGCGCGATCGACGGCCTCGTTGGCTTTGCGGAACAACTTGCGGCTGCCGCGGAAACCGCGGGCCATTTTGGTACGGGTGCGGCGCCGTTTGCGTGACGCCGGTGCGTTGGTGGCTCTCGACATGGGAAAAACTCCAGACGGAAAGGGGGATGACTGATACTATTTATGAAGCCAGCAGGCGACGTACACGCACCTGTTCGGGCTTGCTCAATGTGGCTGTTCCGCCCAGTTGGCGCTTGCGCTTGCGAGTCTTGCTGCTCGCCAGGTGGCGCTTGCCGGCACGTGCGGTCAGAACCTTGCCCGTGGCCGTGATTTTGCTACGCTTGGCAGAACCTTTGTGTGTTTTTTTCTTGGCCATTTTGAATCTCACAGAAGATGACAACGCACCGCGGGCACAGCCGACAACCACCCCGGTTGCCTCAAGCTGCGGCCGACAGGCGCTGCCATGAATTGCGCTTCCAGCCCGGCATTGCGCTTGGTGGAGCGGAGGAGAGTCGAACTCCCGACCCCTACGTTGCGAACGTAGTGCTCTACCAACTGAGCTACCGCCCCGGACACCTGCCAACTGGAAAGCACGCCACTATAGGACAAATATCGGGCCGACGCAAGCCAGATTTAAAATACGTGAAAATGCGGGAGATTTTGCTCTCCCATGCTCAAGTCCCTGCAATTGCGGCTCGGCACAGCCTCGCCCTCCAAAAATATTCACCTGACGGTTGATGTATTAAAAATGGAGGGCAAACCTGTGGTGAGCCGTGTGTGCAAAGAAAATAGCATATTGCAGAAAAAGACCAAGGCGGCTGCTCTCGTAGAATAGGGGTGTTTGGCAGGTGCCTTGACTTAGCGGAGGGTGAAATGTGAGAATCCGTTCTTTGCCGGAACGTCATCAGTTTCGCTGCATCTGTAGAAGCGGTATAGCCTGTGGGGCGAGTTAATCAGGAGAGGTTGGTATGAAGATCAGGCCAGAGGATTTGCGGATAATGGTTATCGGGGCTCATCCGGACGATGCCGATATCTATGCCGGTGGGATCATGCTGAAATATGTCGAGATGGGTGCGACGGTGAAAATGGTCTCCATGACCAATGGCGAAAAGGGTCATACCACCATGCAGCCGGCCGAGCTGGCAGCACGTCGTTACCGCGAAACGCAACGGGCGAAGGAGGGCTTTGGCATAGCGGAGTATCTGGTGCTGGATCATCCAGACTGTGAGCTGGAGGTGAATCTGGAAACCCGCCGGGAAGTGACGCGGCTGCTGCGTGAGTTTTCGCCACATGTCATCTTCACGCACCGTACCTGCGACTATCATGCCGATCATCGGGCGGTGGCGACACTGATCATGGATGCGGCCTATCTTTTGCGTGTTCCGAGCTGGTGCCCCGAGACACCGGTCGCCCGGACCTATCCGGCGATCTACTTTCTGCGCGATTCGTTCCAGTATCCACGGCCATTGCAGCCGGACCTGGTAGTGGATGTGGGGCCGGAAATGGACCGGATGCTGACGGCCCTCTGTGCGCATGAGTCGCAGTTTTTTGAGTGGATGTCGTTCAATCGCGGTCTGACCGAAGCGGTTCCCGAGGATCTGGCGGGCCGCAAAGAGTACATCGGCCGCCACTGGCTGCGGCCGCTCAAGTCGCGGGATGCCCTGCGGTTTGCCGCCCGGGTTGCGGAGGTGTATGGACAGGAAAGAGCCGCTGCAATCAAATATATCGAAGTTTTTGAGCTGAGCGAGTATGGCAGTCAGCCCACAGCGGACCAACTGCCGCAGCTCTTTCCTTTTCTGGACTTTCAGTACTTGACTGAACAGCCGTAGGGCGGGGCGGTCGGAACCGAGACAGGTTTGCCGGCCAGTGCTTCCTCGAGAGCCTGAACGACGTAGTTGATCGCCTGGGCCATGATCGAGCGGTCGACGCCGGGCTGGTTGTCGATGCCGCCGATATAAATGATTTTGCCGGTGGGATCAATGACGACCATGTGAGGGGTGGTCTTGGCATTGTAGGCCTTGCCGACCGTGCCTTTTTCATCCAGCAGCAGGGCTTTCGGTGCGGCTGAAACGGCTTTCATACGTGCCTCCCAGACTTCTTTGGTAAAGTGTCCCTGTTTGCCGGGAGCCGAGGAACAGATCGTCAGCCAGACCATGCCGGCGGCGGTATACTTGTTCTGCAATGCGGCCATGTTGCCGCTTTCGTAGTGCTTTTTGACGAAGGGGCAATCGTGATTGACCCATTCGAGAATGACATAGCTGCCCTTGAAAGAAGCCAGTTCGACGTCTTTTCCGTCCAGATCGGGCAGGGTGAAAGCAGGTGCTTCATCGCCGGGATTTGCCGCCAGGGCCCGATTCGGGATCGCCAGAGCCACAAAGGCCAGGGCAGCGAGGGCCAAAGTTTTGACAAGGTCGTTTCTCATTTTAGTTTTCCTCTATGATGGGGGTTTGGATCTGCCAGGCA
>CAZMGQ010000300.1:0-3475 GCA_964565855.1 uncultured Lentisphaerales bacterium
TCCCCCAGAATGCGGCAGGGCTCGAGCACCGCCGGATGTTCCACCCGGCTGGTGATGACGACCGTCTCCGGCCCCAACGCCTCGACCGCTCCCAGTATGGCGTGGTTATCCGCCTCACTGCCGCAGCCCGTGAAGACAATCTCCGCCGGGTCGGCACCGATCAGCCCGGCCACAGATGCCCGGGCGTCTTCGACAGCCCGCCCGATCTGTCCCCCGAAGTGGTGCATGCTCGAAGGGTTGCCATAGAGATCGGTAAAATAAGGCAGCATGGCCTCCAGCACTTCGGAGGCCACGACAGTCGTGGCATTGTTATCCAGATAAACGGTACGGCTCATGCCTGTCTCTCCTCGACGACCACCAGCTCGAGAGCCACAAACTCCCGCAACCTGGCCTGTACTACTTCTTCACGCGTCACCGAGGCCGAAGCACAGCCGGCACAGAGCCCGCGAAACGCAATTATAACCCGATCCCCCACGACATCCACCAGCTCAAGGTCGCCACCGTCACGCTGCAGCAGGGGCCGCACATCCCGGTCGATCACTTCTTCGATCAACCTGATCTTCTGCAGGTTGGTCAGCGGTTTTGGCGCTTCCGGCTCGACCGGAGCCCGTTCATCCATCACCTGCTGCAGCAGCGTGCCGATCTCGTCCCGGCACTTGCCGCAGGCACCACCCGCCTTGCAGTAGTGGGTCACCTGTTCGATGGAACTCAGGTTGTTATCACGGGCCACACGCAGGACTTCACCTTCGGTGACGCCGAAGCACTGACAGACAATCCGCTCGTGTCCCGTCTGGCATTTTGCCACTCCCGGCTCGCCGGTACGGTAGTTGTGAATGGCCGCTTCGAGGGCTTCGCTGCCCATTACTGAGCAATGCATCTTCTGCTCGGGCAGGCCTCCGAGTCGTGTCGCAATGTCCTGATTGGAAATCCTTTCGGCTTCATCAACAGTCATGCCGATCATCATTTCCGTCAATATCGAAGACGAGGCAATGGCACTGGCACAACCGAAGGTCTGAAATTTGGCCTCGCTGATCCGTCCGTCGTCACCGAGCTTGAACATCAGGGTCAGGGCATCTCCGCAAGCCAGCGAACCCACGTGGCCGACGCCATCCGGCTCATCAATCCGCCCCACGTTGCGCGGATTGTGAAAGTGGTCCATGACCTTGTCTGTATAATCCCACATAAAAGCTGCTCCCGAGAAAATCGCACAAAAGCCCGATATTCTAGTACAAGACTTGCTTTACTTGCCAGCATATTCTTTTCAGAATTTGTCTTGCAATCTGACGTTGGCTTTGGTGCCATGGTGCCGTTGCCATGCGTATCGTCGTTCAGTTTGACCCTGCTATCTCCGGCTGGCCGAAACCACGCTGGCGCAAACAGCCTTTTTGCCACGTAAGTGGAGCTTGCCCGGGTGTACTCGAATAAGGAGAAACCATGTCGTCTCAGCAACCCAACATCATCTTTATCATGTCCGACGATCATGCCTCGCACGCTATTAGCGCTTACGGCAGCCGGATCAACCAGACTCCCAATATAGACCGCCTGGCGACTGGCGGCCTGCGGCTTGAAAACTGCTTCTGCACCAACTCCATCTGTACCCCCAGCCGGGCGGCGATTCTCACCGGCACCTACAACCACGTCAATGGAGTCACCACGCTTGAGACGCCGCTCGATAACCGGATTACCACCTACCCGCAGCTGCTCCAGTCAGCCGGTTACCAGACCGCCATCTTCGGCAAGTGGCATCTCGGCGGAGGCCCCAGACATTCCCCGACCGGATTCGACGACTGGGCCGTTCTGCCGGGCCAGGGCGACTACCACGACCCGTCCTTCTACTTCAAGGGCGAAGACACCATGCGACGTATCGAAGGCTACGCCACCGACATCATCACCGACATGGGGATCGACTGGATGAAGCAGCGCGACACCTCCAGGCCCTTCTGCCTGATGTGTCACCACAAGGCCCCGCACCGTCCCTGGGAACCGGCCGCCCGCCATGCTTCGCTTTATGCCGACGAAGACATCCCCGAGCCCGACACACTTTTCGACGAGTACGAAAACCGCTCCCATGCCGCACAGATTGCCAAAATGCGCGTCGGTGAAGACATGAACGAGACGGACCTCAAACGTCCCGTCCCGCCCGACCTCAAGGGACACGACCTGCGCCGCTGGGCCTACCAGCACTATATCAAGGATTACCTGCGGGTAATCGCCGCCATCGATGAGAACGTCGGCCGCATCCTGGACTACCTCGACGAAAGCGGCCTGGCCGAAAACACGATCGTGGTCTATACCTCAGATCAGGGCTTCTTCCTCGGCGACCACGGCTGGTACGACAAACGCTTCATGTACGAAGAAAGCCTCCGCATGCCCTTCCTGGTACGCTTCCCGCGCGAGATCGCGCCCGGCAGCGTCTCGGAGGACATTGTCTCCAACGTCGATTTCGCACCAACCTTCCTCGACTATGCCGGTGTGGAAATCCCCGCTTCATTCCAGGGCCGCAGTGCCCGGAGCGTCTGGCGTGGCGAAACACCACCCGACTGGCCCAAAGCCCTTTACTACCGCTACTGGATGCACGGCGCAGACCACAACGTGGCGGCCCACTACGGCATCCGCACCCTCGATCACAAGCTGATCTACTATTATTACGACGGCATGGGATTGCCGGGCACCCTCGCCCCCCGGATCATGGGCAGCGAACATGTCGCAGCCGTTTGCGAAGGTGACCCCGAATGGGAACTCTTCGACCTCAAGCGCGACCCCTGCGAACTGAACAACGTCTATCACGATCCGGCCTATGCGGAAGTCGCCGCTGAACTGCGACAGCAGTTGCGCGAACTGCAACTGGCAGTGGGCGACCAGCCACACCCCAGCGAAACCCCCTGATACACAGGCCTTTTACAAAACCGGAGTCTACGACAAATGAAAAACCAGAACCGCCCCAATGTGATCTGGGTCTTCGGCGACCAGCACCGGGCCCAGGCCCTCAGTTGCAACGGCGATCCCAACCTAAACACTCCCAACATCGACCGCCTCTCCATGATGGGGACAAACTTCGACCGGGCCGTCTGCGGTTTTCCCCTCTGCTGCCCGTTCCGCGGCAGCCTGCTCACCAGCCGCTACCCACACGAATGCGTTCCGGGCCACGAATACCAGATGCCCGAAGGCATGCCGACAATCGCCACCGAACTCCGCCGCCACGGTGTCCGCACCGCCTATTTCGGCAAGTGGCACATTGATGGATTTCACGAAAGAGAAGGCCGGGCCGCCTTTCATACAGTACCGCCCGGGCGACGCGGAGATTTCGAACATTGGGTCGGCTACGAAAACAACAACTCCCAATGGGATTGTCATGTCCATGGCGGCCCCGAAGGCACTACCGAACGCTGGAAGCTCGAAGGCTATGAGACAGACTGTCTGACCGATCTCCTGATCGAGTATGTCGAGCAACAGGCCGAGGCTCAGCGCGAAGGGA
>CAZMGQ010000301.1:0-3471 GCA_964565855.1 uncultured Lentisphaerales bacterium
GTCACCTTTGCACAAAAGTTGTCGAACGTGAAGGCGATAGTTTTGCCGAAATAACCATCCGACGGATTACCGATCAGGGCGGCACGGGCGAAGGCTCTGGCTTTTATGATCATGCGATTCTCGACGTATCAATGCGCTTCAAGCGCTGTTTTTGGGAAATTTGGTATCGCTGCAAAGTTCGATCGTTACCGGACCGTCATTGCAGAGGGTGACCTGCATATCGGCACCGAAGCGTCCGGTTGCGACCCGTTCCGGACCAAGTTTTTCACACAGCAGATCAATCATCTGCTGACAGAGGGCTTCGGCGATGGCGGGATCACCGGCCAGATCAAATCCGGGCCGGTTGCCCTTGCGCGTATCGGCATACAGAGTGAACTGCGAAACTACCAGTACCGCCCCGCCGATATCGGCCAGCGAGCGGTTCATGCGGCCTTCATCATCGCGGAAGATACGGAGGTCAACCAGTTTCTGTGTCAGCCAGGCGACATCACGCTCGTCATCTCCCCGGCGACACCCGACGAGAGCCAGCAGGCCCCGGTCGATCGCCCCGACTGTCTCACCGGCCACTTCAACCGAGGCATGTGACACACGCTGAATCAGCAACTTCACGCCAGCCCTCTTTTATTCGCCGATTTTGCAGAGGGCACAGTGACGGCAGTCCAGCACCACGGGTGAAGGTGCCGGCGCACCCCGGCGACGGGCGGCCCGGTTCTGTCCGGCGTTGATGACGGCCAGGATCACACCGAGGATGATAAACCCTCCCGGAGGCAGAATGGCCAACAACGCCACTTTGCCGACTGTCTGACGTACTGCCGCAATCAGCACCAGTGCCAGGGTGAAGCCGATCCCCATGCCGAGGCCGTCGGCAGCACTGGGGATAATGCCATTTTTGGCGGCAAAGGCTTCAGCACGGCCGAGGATGATGCAGTTGACGACAATCAGGGGTATAAAGATCCCGAGACTCTTGAAAAGGGCTGGCACAAAGGCCTGCATCAGCATTTCCAGTACCGTCACAAAAGCCGCAATCACAACGATGTAGCAAGGAATTCGCACCTTGGCTGGCACCAGTTTGCGGATCGCCGAAATGACCACATTTGAGCCTACCAGGACAAAGGTCGTGGCAACTCCCATGCCGAGGCCGTTTTCCACCGATGTCGTCGTTGCCAGCGTAGGACACATGCCCAGCACGAGACGGAAGATGGGATTATCGCGAAAAATACCTTTAGACAGTTCTTTCAGCAGTTGCATGTCAGTCATTATGCGTCATTGAAGTTAATTTGAAAAGCCTGGAATCAGACCTTCTGGCGTCCGGTGAGTGCCCGTTTGAGCGTCAAGGCATCGGAATAGCCGATACCACTGTCAGCCGGGAGCCCGAAAGCCAGCCTTGTCAGCGAGACCGGAGTACCGCGCAGCAGTTCAGCGATATAGGCGGCGGTGGCGTCGCCCTCCATGTCGGTACTGATGGCAATAATAACCTCACGTACCGGGCTATCCACCAGCCGGGCCGACAGTTCGCGCAAGCGCAGGTCGGCCGCACCGGCTGCCCGGGCGGGCGAAAGCTTGCCCAGCAGCGCATGATAACGGCCATTGAAACTGCCCGACCGTTCCATCGCCAGGATATCTCCCGGCTCCTCTACAACACAGAGCAGCGTTTCGTCGCGGGCGGGATCAGTACAGAGGCGACAGGGGTCGCGTTCGACACTGGTCACGGCACCGCAGAGGCGACAGAGACGCACCTCGTCCCGGGCCTGTTGCAGAGCCTCGAGCAGTGACTCCAGCAGACCGTTGGACTGGCGCACCAGCCCCAGTGCCGCCCGCTCAGCCGATTTGCGGCCCAGGCCGGGCAGCCGGGAAAGCTGACGCGACAGGTTTTCGAATGCGTTGGTCATGGAGACTCAAAAAGCGTCCTGCGACTGCAAGCTCAGCCCAAACCACCCAGCAGGCCGTCGAGTCCCGAACTCTTGGCAATTTTGGCCATCTCCTGACTGGCCTTCTCCTGTGCGAGCTTGATGGCTTTGTTGCTGTTTTCCATGATGGTGCGCTCAAGCTTGTCGAGGCGGGTGATATCGACAACTTCGGGATCGATCTTGATCGAATCGATTGTCATATCGCCACGGACGACAACTGTCACGCCGGCGTTGGTGTACTCTTCCTTCTTCTTCTCAAGCTCGCGCTGGATTTTCTTCATCTGGCTGCGCATTTCCATCGTCTGCTTGGCCATCTGGAACAGGTTTTTACCCATTTTTCTCTCTTCTCTTTTAAGGTAGTGTCACTGAATGTCGATGATTTTGCCCCCAAGAGTATCGGTAACTCTCTGAACAGCCGGACGTGCGGCGATTTCATGATTTTGGGGTGCTTGACTGGAATTGGTTTTGCTAGCGGCTGGCGCAGACTCGCGGGCTTGCGCCGGTGCGGCTCTTTCTGTGGCGGGTGCAGTGGCAGGTGCAGTGGCAGGTGCAGGTGCCGTCGGGTCCATAGTGGAGGTCTGCGACTGAACTGCGGGCAGCGGCGGGGGCGCACTGGCTGATGAGGCAGCGGTCGGCGCAACAGGTGCTCCCCCACCCTGCTTCTGCAAGTCATTCAGGCGGCGCAGAATTTCTTCGAGCGGTACAACACGGGCCGACCGGGCGGCACGGATCAGCGATGTCTCCAACAGGGTGCGGCGTGAAAGGGCCAGCCGCAGCCGTCCGTCGAGGTCGATCAGAATCTCGAGTATCTGCAATACGGCCGGGGCCTGCGCTTCCGGAGCCTGGGCTTTGAGGGTCGCCTCCTGGGCCTCGGTCAGATCAAGACTGGCGGTTTGTCCCTTGAGGTGCAGAAAGACCAGCAAATTGCGGAAATGGTTGATCAGTTCCACCGTCAGCCGTCGCAAATCCTTCCCGGCCTGATCAAGATCGTCGACCAGCTTGAGCACGCCGGGAACATCGCCACGCAGAATTGCCAGGGCCAGATCTTCCAGCGTCTGACGAGCCACCAGCCCGAAGACGTTGAGCACATCCTCTTCACCGATTTTGGCACCGGTAAAGGCGATCAACTGGTCGAGTGCCGACTGGGCATCACGCATCCCGCCTTCGGCTCCGCGGGCAATTGCCAGCAGAGCATCGTCGTCGATCTCAATTTTTTCGTCGGCGGCAATATCCCGCAGCCGCGTCGCAATCAGCGGTACGGGAATGCGGCGCAGGTCAAAGCGCTGGCAGCGCGAGACGACCGTCGCCGGAATTTTTTCCGCCTCGGTGGTGGCAAACAGAAACTTGGCGTGGGCAGGCGGCTCTTCCAGCGTCTTGAGCAGGGCATTGAAGGCTGCCCCCGAAAGCATGTGAACTTCGTCGATGTAGCAGATTCGGAACTTGCCGTTGACCGGTGCATAGTGAATGCTGTCGCGGATGGCGTGGACGTCCTCGACCTTGTTGTTGGAAGCACCGTCGATTTCCGAAACGTCGAACGAGTTCCCGGCGGCAATTTCGCGACAGG
>CAZMGQ010000302.1:0-3468 GCA_964565855.1 uncultured Lentisphaerales bacterium
GTCACCACGACCAAACAATTCCATTCTGCCTAAAACAGATGAAACAGCCCTACTCAATCTCAAAGCCGACAATATTAAAGTTGACAATTTTGATGTCGGTATTTATGTCTGGAGCGATGGTGATCTTACGGCCAACCTGAAGAATGTGAATGCAAGCAATAATAGTCAGGCTGGCATTCAGATGGTTAGCTATTACGAGGATGTCAAGGCATCGCTCGACGGTGTTGCTTTGCATAACAACGGTGGCTATGGCCTTTCTATACGGGCCTACGATGGCGATATTGACGCCACCCTGCGAAATATGAGTGTCATCGACAATTACGATGACGGCATCTATCTCGAAGCAGAGAGAAACATTTATGCCAACCTGAGTAACATTGCTGCACATGGCAATTACTATGCGATTCTGTTGGATCAAAATAGCTATGGCGGAAAGGTTGAGACGACCATGCGACATATTGATGCCAGTGACAACGGTGACGGCATCAATATCTTTGCCTATGGCGATGTCTCAGCCTTGCTCGAAAATATCGTTGCCGATGATACCTACGATGGTCTTTACATCAGCACCGATGGTAATGTCGATGTCACATTGAGTGGTTTCCGATCTGTTGCTTCCAGCCATGGAACAAGAGTTTTCGGGAATGATATAGTGGTTGACTTTGAGGACGTCAAGGTACGGAACAACGATTACGATGGTACCCACCTCTATGGCGAAGGCAGTGTCAGTTTTTACCTGCAAAACGTCACGGCAAGTGGCAATGGAGGGCGTGGAGTCCAGATTGAAGGCTATTACGGCGATATCAGTGGCACGTTGAAGGACGTTATCGCCAATGACAATGGCGAAACTGGCATCTGGATATACAACCATACAGGAACTTCCACCGTCAATCTGGACAACGTCAATGCCAGTGGCAACGGAATCGACGATATCTTGATCACTCCCTGATAGCCGCCACTGTCGTTCCCATACCCGTTTTTCCTGAAACCCCGCTATGGCTACGGCGGTGTTTCGGGCCAGTCATGCTTCGGGTAGCGGCCACGCAGGTCCTTGCGGACGGCGGCATAGCCGTTGCGCCAGAAGCTGGCGAGATCGCTGGTGACTTGTACCGGCCGCCGCGCCGGCGAAAGCAGATGCAGCAGCAGGGGAACCCGGTCTCCGGCCAGGCGCGGAGTCTCGCGCAGCCCGAAGGCCTCCTGAATCCGCAGTGCCAGCACAGGTGTTTCGCCGGTTGTATAATCCAGCCTCAGACGTCGGCCGTTCGGCAGCGTGAAATGGGTCGGTGCCAGCCTGGCCAGCTCGCGCGTCTGCCGATAGTCGAGCCAGTTGTGCAGGGCCGCAGTCAGATCAAGCCGCACGGCTTCCTCCAGCGAACGGCAGCCCATCAGGCGCGGTCCCAGCCAGTCCTCGAGCTGTGCCGCCAGCGCTGCGTCCGAAACATCCGGCCAGCCGCCTTCAGGCAGGGCTTGGGCCAGAAAAGCCAGTCGCGCCCGGAATTGCCTCGCGCTGTTGTTCCAGTCGAGCCGTTCGATGCCCTCCTGCCGGATACCATCACATAGACATTGCATAATCGCCACCGGATCGGCAGTGGCGAGGGGCCGTTCGCGCAGCACAATCGCGCCGAGTTGTTCGGTTTCGCTGGCCGTAACACGCCTGGTGCGACGATCCCAGCTAACGCTCGCCTGACGGCGGATCTGCGATCCGAAAAGCTCCACCACATCTTCAGCCGACAATGGCGCAGCCAGCCGGATCGTGGCATCAGTATCGGCATCGTCGAGTTCGGCGGCAACCAGCCATTCAAAATTGGCCAGCGGGTCTCCCCTGCGCAGCTTGCCGCCACGTCCGTTGACCAGCAGGTAACGCAGATCGTCGCCCGAGCCACGCCGACGTGCCACCCGTTCGGGAAAAGCCGCCGCCAACAGCCGGGCCGCTGTAAAATCGTCGGGATCCTGTGTCGTAGCTTCTACCGGAGCAAGGCGTCCGGTCTGCTGCGGAAAAAGCCGCAGCCAGGAGCGGGCCAGAGCTGCCGCCCTGCGATGTCGTCCGGAGCTGACCATTGCCACCCGGTCTTCCAGGCTGGTCGAGCGGTCCGCCTGAGCCGTGCCCCTCGGCGAAACCCGTTCGCTGCGGGTGGCGGCGATCAGACAGGCCTCACGTGCGAGCCCCTGTTCGGCGGCCTGCAGGATCATGTGGGCCAGACGCGGGTGCATCGGCAGGCGCGACATACGGCGGCCACGGGTTGTTATCCTGCCCGACTGATCGAGCGCCCCGAGCTGGCAGAGCAGGGCCACAGCCTGTTCCCAGGCGGCGGTCGGCGGGGGCGTGATCCAGGGCAGGTCATCGAGCTGCGAGACACCCCAGTCGGCCACCAGCAGCACGGTCGCGGCCAGATCGGCTTCGAGAATTTCGGGAACCGCTGCCGGGGTCAGCAGCCGGTCGAGATTTTCATCCCACAGGCGATAACAGATGCCGGGACCGAGCCGTCCGGCGCGACCGCGACGCTGATCGGCCCTGTCGCGCGTGATACGCAGCGTTTCCAGCCGCTCCATGCCGGTGGCCGGTGAAAAACGTGCCACCCGCATCCAGCCACTGTCGATCACGCTCGAGATACCGTCGATCGTCAGCGATGACTCGGCGATCGAAGTTGCCAGCACCAGCTTGCGGCGCCCGGCGGGAGCCGGACGCAGGGCGGCATCCTGCTCGGCTTTTGAGAGGGCCGCATAGAGACTGTGCAGCTCGACATCGGCGGGGAGTTCCGGCATTTCGGCGAGCCGTGCCGCTGTTGAGCGGATTTCGCCTTCGCCCGGCAGAAAGGCCAGTACCCCCTGTTGTCCCGAACGGAGTGCCGTTACCGCAGTACGGGCGACCTGACGGGGGAT
Organism: uncultured Lentisphaerales bacterium; assembly: GCA_964565855.1. GTDB lineage: Bacteria > Verrucomicrobiota > Kiritimatiellia > RFP12 > JAZUKQ01 > CAZMGQ01. The sequence continues at coordinate 2,881 of CAZMGQ010000302.1, forward strand.
CGGTTCGGCGGCCGGTGCAGGTACGAAGCGCGTAGTAACAGGAAACTGCCGTCCTTCAGCCGAAATAGCTGTGCAGGGCTGGAGTTTTTCGCGGAATTCTTCGGCAGTCAGCGTTGCCGACATTATCAGCAGCCGCAGATCGGGACGCAAAGCCTGCTGGCTGTCGCGGGCCAGAGCCATCGCCAGATCGGCCTGCAGGCTGCGTTCGTGAAATTCGTCAAAGATGATCAGCCCCACATCGGGCAGGTCCGGCTGCTCCAGCAGGCGTCGGCTCAGCAGTCCCTCGGTCAGCACCAGAATGCGGGTTTGTGCACTTTCGCGCCGTTCGAGCCGCATGTGGTAGCCGACAGTGGCACCGATCGCTTCGCCGAGCAGGTCGGCCATGCGCCAGCCGGCCGCCCTCGCAGCCACGCGACGCGGTTCCAGCAGCAGAATACGTCGGTTGCACAGCCAGGGCTCATGCATCAGTGCCAGTGGCACGAGGCTGGTTTTACCGGAGCCAGGGGGCGCAGTCAGTACCACGTTATTGCCGTCGGCCAGCTCGCGGCGCAGTTGCGGCAGAATCTGTCTGACCGGCAGATCGGGCAG
>CAZMGQ010000303.1:0-3448 GCA_964565855.1 uncultured Lentisphaerales bacterium
CTGGGAGTCACCGGCGGTACGCTCGACAAGCTCGACTCAATTCCGGACTACCGGACGGACATCTCCACTGAAGAGTTTCTCCGCATTCTGGACGAAGTCGGCTGCTCGATCATCGGCCAGACCGGCAGTCTGGCTCCGGCCGATAAAAAGCTCTATGCCCTGCGCGATGTCACCGGCACCGTATCGTCAATTCCGCTGATCGCCTCCAGCATCATGTCCAAAAAACTGGCCGAAGGTGCTTCTTCGCTGGTGCTCGATGTCAAATGCGGTGAAGGTGCCTTCATGAAAACCCGTGAGGACGCCCGCCGTCTGGCCGATACCATGATCGCCATCGGCCGCAACATGGGCCGCCGCATGTCGGCCTTTGTCACAGCCATGGATCAGCCGCTCGGCCGCACCGCCGGCAACGCGCTCGAGGTCCGTGAGTCGATCGAAACCCTCAGTGGCACAGGACCGGCCGATGTTGTCCAGCTCACGGTCGAGCTGGGGGTCGAGATGTGTGTGCTGGCCGGTGTGGCACCGGATGCCGATACGGCCCGGTCGATTTTGCGCGACAAGCTCGACTCCGGTGCCGCCCTCGAAGTGTTTGCCCGTATGATCGATGCCCACGGCGGCAACCCGCGTGTGGTCGAAGACACTTCGCTGCTGCCGCAGGCACCCTATATAGTGGATGTGCCGGCTCCGCGCCGTGGCTATGTTTCCGCCGTTTCGGCCGACCAGATCGGACGTGTCGTGCTGCTGCTCGGCGGTGGTCGTCGCCAGACTACCGACAATATCGATTACGCCGTTGGTATCGACCAGCTCGTCAAGGTCGGCGAGGAGGTCGAGAGCGATGCCCCCCTGATGCGGATCCATGCCCGTAATGCCGCCGCTGCCGAGGCTGTAGCTGCCCAGGCCGCCTCCGCCATCACCCTCTCGATCGACCGCCCCGCCCCAGGGGAACTGATTCACGAGGCTCTGCGCGAAAATCTATAAGAAATTGCGGTCCACTGCCGCAATTCGGAGAGGTGCCACCATGTCGCAACCTGATACCGCAGCCCTGATCGAGACCGCCCGTAAGGCCGCCGATCAGGCCTACTGTCCTTACTCCAACTATCCGGTCGGTGCCGCCCTGCTGGCGGAAGATGGACGGGTCTTTACCGGTTGCAACGTCGAAAACGCCTCTTACGGACTCACCATCTGTGCCGAACGTGTTGCCATCACCGGTGCCGTGGCACAGGGTGCCCGCAAGTTTGTCGCCCTGGCCTTGGCGGCGGGGCAGGATCAGCCCGCCACCCCCTGCGGGGCCTGTCTGCAGGTGCTGGTCGAGTTCTGTCCCGCCGACATGCCCGTCTCATTTGCACCACTCAGCGGTGGCACTGTCCGGACTCTGCCCCTCGGCGACTTCCTGCCCCATGCCTTCCGGCTTGAACAGGGCCAATAAGTCGCCTCTCCCAGCCTCGGGCATTGGGTGGGACTGGGAACGCAGGGCTCTGTACCTGCTCAAAAAATTGAAACAACCGCCAAGAACGCCAAGGAGAGAAGGAAGTCGGCGTCGGGGTCGAAATCGGGAACGGAGTCGAAGCTGGTGTCATGCTGTGCTGCAGGTACGGAGCCCTGCGGTCCCAGTGGGAAAACCGTTGAAATTTTTTGCTTGACTTTGACAGCGTTAAGATAATAAGTTGCCATTATCTCTGGAATGGTTGTTTAAAAAATCATTTGCCGACAAACCGTGAATATCCTCAAAGAAGGAGGCAGCATGAAGATCATGACCGCAGCACGTCGATTGGCTCTCAGTGTAATGGGAATAGCATCCCTGTATGCCGTGGCACAGGATGCCACAGTTATCCGGAGTGACCCGCCCGCACCGCCTGTCCTGGAGGAGGAAGGATTGCACCTCCCAACCGAAGTGACGGCCGGCTTTACCAAAGATCGCCGCAAGTTCGAGTTTAACGGCGACATTCTGTTTCCGCTGGCAACAGCGGACTATGATTCGGGCGATCTCGGCCTGGTTTTTATAAATCCGCGCACCGCCATCACCGATCGCGATGCCGAAGAGTACAATATCGGCCTCGGCTACCGCCATCTATTCAATGATCGGCAATTTATTCTCGGTGCCAATACTTACTACGATTATCGCGACACCGGCTTCGGCTCCTATAACCAGTGGGGTGCCGGGGTGGAGTTTTTGAGTAAATGGATCGATGCAAGGGCCAACTACTACCGTCCTCAAAAGAAGGAGTTTCTGGTTGACCGCCAGGTTGTGAGTGAGACGCATCAGACGGTCAAAACCAGTGGCAGCGGCCTGGGCGACCCCTATGGAAAAGGCCATGCGATTGTGCAGGATGTCGGCTTTGAGCGCACCGTCACCAGCGTGACCACTACACGAACTTTCGACCGTTACATGCAGTCGCGCCGTGGCTACGACCTGGAAGTCGGGGTGCTGCTGCCGCTGCCGATCGCGGAAGAGAAGCTGGCCGCACGTCTTTTCGGCGGCTACTACGATTTCGATGCCGATTACAACCGGGACGCCAGCGGCTGGAAGGTGCGCGGTGAAGTACGCCTCTACTCATCCCTCTTTATCGATGCCGCCCTGCATGAAAATGACCGGCTCTCCGGCTCCGACTGGTACGCCGGAGCCCGCCTCAGCATCCCGCTCGATTTTTCTCGCAGCCGGCGCAAGCGGAGTGTGCTGACCACTGCCGATGCCCGCTGTAGCGCCGCACCGCGCATGCTGGCGCAGCGCATGACCGAAATGGTCATACGTGATCCACATGTGCGGGTCGATCTTTCGGAATATGAGGAGAATACCGCCCTCACCAGCCGCACCACCACACGTAAAAAAGAGGGACGGGGCAGCACCACCGTCACACTGCTCGACGACATCAACTTCGTTCTGCTCGATGCAGTGGATGGCGACGGTACGGCAGAACGTCCTTACGGAGCCATTCAGGATGGAGTTGATGCAGCTCACGGCGGAAAAAACGTCTATGTCCATGCTGCTGACGGTATCTACCGGGAAAACGTTGTCCTGAGCGACGGCGTCACGTTGCTCGGCAGCAGCATCAAAATTGCAGGCGTCTCCGGCCGCAGCTTTGGTGGCGGAGCCGCGCCGGTAATCGACGGCATGAGCCTCGGCCCCACGATTACCCTCGCCAACAACACCAGAGTCAGCGGTTTCACAATCCAAAACAGTGAAAGCCTCCTCATAACGCCGGCAAACATGAATACCCCTGTCACCTTTCATCGGAATGGAAGTCGCATAGGCATCCTGGCTGGAAACGCCACCGGGATTACACTGACTGACCTCAATCTCAACAATGTCGAAGAAGGGATCCGTTTATACAGTGCGGACGACATGGAGCTGGAGCTGGCACGTATAAAAATGGCGGGGGACGGTGGCACATACGGCCTGGTTGCCGCCTCACCCGGCAAACTCAATCTCCAGGGCTGTTTCATCTGAGACATC
>CAZMGQ010000304.1:0-3434 GCA_964565855.1 uncultured Lentisphaerales bacterium
CCAGCCGGCGGGTCGGGGCGGGAAACTTCCAGGTGCCGACGCGGCGTCCGGCGCTGTCGATGAAAGCGGAGGCATGGGCGAAAACATGCACATCGGGATAGGCCTTGGCGGCGGCCAGCAGGGTTGCAACTTTGTCGGGCAGAAATCGGTCGTCCTGGTGCAGGAAGCAGACAAAGTCGCCGCTGGCGCAGGCCATGGCCAGGTTGGTCGAGGCAACCCAGTTGCCCCTGTTTGCACCGGGGATAACGCGCAGGGGCAGCGCAGCGGTGGCGGCGGCGAGGATGGCGGGAGAGGCATCAGTCGAATTGTCGTCGGTGGCGATGATCTCAACATTGTCAAGGCCGTCCCGCTGGAGCCGGAGCGATTCGAGTGCCTGCTCCAGGTAGCGGGCGCCATTGCAGACTGGCAGGATGATGCTGATGGTGGACATGGAGAAAGACCGCGGTCAGCGGCGCGTATCGCTGCAGGAATCGACGTGAAGTTCGAACATGCTGAGCATGAGGGCGTTCATGACCGTCATGAAACCACTGAGTACAAGCGTCAGGGCGAGGACGGCGGGACGGATCGCCAGCAGCGTGCCGTAACCCGAGGCCAGCCAGCGGACGAGCACCGAGACAAAAATGGCGAACCCCGCCAGACCAATCGTCACCCCGAGCCCGAGCCAGCGTTCGAGTGGAAATTTTGTCGACACAGGCGGGCTGCCGATATCGTAACCGGCGAAAGAGCGGAACTTGTTGGCGAAAGCGGAAAACCAGAGCAGTTGGAGGCCGATACAGAAGACCGGTACGGCGTAGAAGAGGTGGTGGTAGTCGAGCCTGGTTGTGCCGACGGTCACAGGCCCCAGCGAGAGCAGCAGGATCAGCAGGCCGAAGATGACGCTCAGAAACCAGCCCGGCGCAGTGAAGATGACGTGCGGCGCAAAGAGCAGGATGAAACGCAGATGACGCCAGCCATCACGCCAGGTATTGAGATGCGGTGTGCGGTCGCGTGTATCGACATTGAGCGAGCAGGGAAACTCGACAACCTTGAGATTGCAGATGGCGGCCTTGATCAGCATTTCCGAGGCAAATTCCATGCCACCCGAGACGAGTTTCATCTTCTCGAAGGCTGCTTTGGAGAAAGCTCTCATGCCGCAATTGCAGTCGGAGATACGCAGTCCGAAGAAGAGGCGGATTAGCCCCGTCAGAACAGGCGTACCGAGGTAGCGGTGAAGCAGTGGCATGGCACCGGGCTCGATCTTGCCGCGCAGTCGGCTGCCCATGGCGAGGTCGGAACCCTGTTGGACGGCCTTGACAAGATCGTGGGCTTCGCGGAAGTCGTAGGTGGCATCGGCGTCACCCATTACGATGATGTTGCCTCTGGCAGCACGGATTCCCGCGAGAAGGGCGAAACCGTAGCCTCGGCGGTCGGCAGGAACGACACGGGCTCCGGCAGCTTCGGCGAGACGCTGCGAGCCATCGTCCGAACCGTTGTCGGAGACGACCACTTCGCCGGGCAAACCCGATATCGTAATCAGTTCCTGCGCCATACCAATGGCCTTGGCGATAGTGGCGGATTCATTAAGGCAGGGGATAACAACGCTGAGTTCAGGTTTAGTTTGCATCGTGAGAAGACCTTTCCGAAAAACCCTTGCGGGTGTACCAGACCGTCATGATCATAAAAACGACGGCGAGTAATGCTGATGAGAAGAGGTAGCTGAGGGCTCCACCGTTGATGCCGTAGCGACGTACAGCGTAAACTGTGGCTGGCCAAGCTGCAACGGCAGCGAGCAGAATACCGGCCAGGCAGGCCGTCTGGCGACGGAGAATGATCAGAACAGACTGGAAGATATAGTACAAGGCGAGCAAGGCTCCCGCCCCGATCAGGATACAGAGTGTTCCTCGATGGGGCGTCAGGTCCAGTCCGTAGAGCAGGGACAAGAGCGGGGCTCCCCAGGCGTAGGCGAGCGCCAGCATCGGTACTGTGAAGACAGCCACCCAGGCCAGTTGGACCGCGACCTGCCGGCGGAAGCCCCGGTATGCCCCGCTACGACGTTGCTCGCTGAGTAACGTCAAGGCCGGACGCAGGACGAATCCTGAGAGCAGAATGACGATAAAAGACGGCATGAAGAGGGCATTGTATTCGGCCATTGTTCGCTCGTCGAGAAACCTGTCAACGGCATAGCGCGAGAGGTTGTTGACGTAAATGAAAAGAAAGGCGTTGGTGGCCAGCGGCAGGCAGGCGTACAAGAGTTTGCGCTGCTGTTTGAGTGAGCCCGACAGGCTGAAACGGGCGAAGGAACGGATCAAGGTCCCGTCCATAGCCAGCAGCAACAACCAGTGCAGCAGCGCCATGGCGGCCAGGGCCACGAGCATGTTGCGCCCGCCCCAGAGCACAACCGTGAAAAGGGCGAGTGGCAGAAAAGTCTTGAAAAACAGCCCCTTTGAGGCAATGTCCAGCCGACCGGATTGCTGGTAGCGGCCCTCGATGACATCAGAGACTGATTCACCCGCACGCAATATGAGCAGCAGCAGCAGGGTTACCACCTTGTCGCGTCCCATCGCTCCAGCCGCCATCCAGGCCAGCCCGGCAGCGAACATCAGGGCGACAGTGAAGATGCGCGAAATAAAATAGTTGCTGAATGTGAAAGCCTCATCCACATCGGAAACCTGAAAGGGGCGCATCTGGAAGAGACCGAGAGTAATCAACTGCTGAGACACGGCCAGGGCAATGCTGAAGACTCCGCCCCAGTATGGCCCCTGTTCGCCCAGCAGTCGGACGATCAGGGCCAGCAGGACAAAAGAGGTCGCGCAAAAACATCCGCCTGCTGCCGCTGTCCAGAAGTAAGTCCTCCACACCAGGTTGCCGGGGTTGCGGAGACGGAAAAATCGCTGCAACAATCGCTCTGCCGTTGCGGGGTTCTCGCGGGGGATCAGCGGATTCAGTGCGTAATCCATTTTTATTTAAAGCTGATATGGTTGTAGGCCGAAGGATAGAGGTACTTCTCCCGAAAGCGGGCATAACGGGGATATTCGTACGAGTACTTGAACCAGGGAAAGCGCGGAAACTTGAATGTCTTGCCACGATGTTCACTTACCACATAGTCAGGGTCGTAGCTGCCATTCAGAACGCGGATACAGGCTGTTCTGGCCTCGGTGGCTGAATCCGCCACGAGGTCGAGGGCGGCACGGAAGGTACTGCCTTTGCCCGACTCATCGTCGACCAGTAGAATTTTGCGGCCACGGATCGTTTCGGGGCAGCCGCTTAAAACAACCGGTTCATTGCCGTAGAGAGCGTCCCTGATGTAGCAGCCGCCGATGATGTCGTCGGTGTCGAGGTTTCCGATGCGGAGTTGGCGGTGGCTGATGCGGATCGTTTCGAACGGCAGACCGAGTTGGCCAGCCACATGGAAAGCTGGAAAGAGGCCGCCGCTGGCGATACCCACGACAAGCTCG
>CAZMGQ010000305.1:0-3432 GCA_964565855.1 uncultured Lentisphaerales bacterium
ACCAGCTTCCCGACGGTCGCCTCCGGCGCGCGCATGCCGGCACCGGCGAGGAGACAGCCGATGATCTCGCGCCGGTTGAGTCTTTCACCAAGCAGCGGCCGGGCCCAGAAGGGTGCCATCAGGGGCTGGAGCCCCACAAAGAGCACCGCGTTGGCAACGGTGGTATTCTGCAGAGCCCAGCACCAGGTGGCAAAATGCAGCCCGAAGAGCAGCCCGGCGAGGGTGGTGCCACGGGTGAAGAGTGCCGGACGTCCCTCACGACGCCAGGCGACGATGCACCAGGGCGACAGGATCACGGCGGCACCGAAAACACGCCAGAAGCCGACGCTGGCAGCCGGGATTTTCCCCGATGTGTAATGTGTCAAAACCGCTGCGCTGCTGGTGAGAACCGTAGCCACCAGCCAGACAGAGATGCTCTGCCAGGTTGGCATGATTCTGGCAGTTCCGGTATTTTTCTGCTCGGCCTTGTCCATGTGTCTAATCCTCTGTTGGGGGTGTGCGCCAGCGGCGGTGGCTCCAGAGATACTGTTCGGGATAGAGCCGGATAAATTCTTCCAATTGCCGGTTGAGAGTGTCGGTAATCTGGAATATGTCCTGTTCACGATTGCCGCTGAGTTCAAACTTGAGTGGCTCCGAATAGACCAGTTTGAACTTCATGGGCCCCACTCTGACACCATAGCCGCATATCAGGGGGCAGCGGGTGGCGATGTGCAGCCGGGCGGGCGAAGAAACAGTGCGGGAGGGAATACCGAAAAACGGCACATCGACCCCATGGCTGGCGGCATGCTGGTCGCTGATCAGACCCAGCGAGCTGCCCCGGCGCAGCGCCCGCAGCAAGCTCATGCGATCCATGGAATGTTTGCTCACGATTTCAATATTGCGCCGTGAGTTGCGTCGTTCCAGCAGTTGGCGGAAGAGCGGATTATCCATGCTCCGCGCTACCGCTACCAGATGTTTGCGGAAGGATATGATATGTCCCACAACCTCCCAGTTACCCAGATGCCCCGTCACCAGCAACAAGCCCTGAGCCGGATCGTCGAGCAGTTTGGCCGTCTCCGGCGGCACGATAATCTCGGCATATTGATCCAGATTTTCGGGTACAATCCGACGCGACGCGATCAAGGCTTCCACGCCTACCATCGCAAAGTGCTGGAGCGAGGCCCGCGCTATCCGGCGCGCCTCAGCCTCGTCCGTCGCAATACCGCTGCGACGGATGTTTTCCACCGAGATCCGTCTGCGTCTGCCCAACAGCAGATAAGCCAGGTTGCCGACCCCTCGCGCCAGCGACAAAGCTACGCCGGGCGGCACGGCATCGACTACCGCCAGGCCAAAGCGCGCCAACAGGTGTTCAATCCGGTCGCTGAGGGTGATTTTTTCCATTCCGGAGCTTGCCCTCAAGGCTTTTTAAAGTTGAGCGGCTCCGGGTGGCTGAAGAGCGGCATCGGGACACGCTTAATTTCGGAAATCGTGCCATCGGGCCACTGGACACAGGCGTTAATGGTGCTGTAATAGGTCTTGAACTCGCAGGGGGTTTTGCCCTCAGTCTTCCAGCGATAGCTTGCCCGGCCGCTGCCGCGCGCCCGCACAACCGCACCCGGCGGGTCGGAAGTTACTTTGACAGTCGAAGCGCAACCGACAGCCAAAACTGATACCAAAGCTATGCTCAAAGCTCTGAAAAGGTGCAAATTCATCGGGAAATTCCTGTTTTCGACGGGCATGATAACTTGTCGCCGGGAGTTTGTTCAAGAGAAGGCCACATCTTACCCTAATCTGCCCGCCGCCGACAATCGCAAACCGGAAAGTCCCGCCGTCAGTGCCGCCGGGACGACAGCCACAGGCATTCCTGCCTGTGCTCTGTCATCTACTGGAACAGACAAGAATGTCTATTCTACAATTTTCACCTTGCCCGCGGACGACGTGACAGTCGTCCCTCCCGCGAAATGTGCATAGACAAAGCAAAGTAATCCGCACTTTGGGGCAATTTCGGGCTGCTTGCCTCCGGCTGTTGCGGCTGGCATAATGAATGGCTGCTTTTACCAAGGGGGGTTGTCATGCAGTTGTCGATACCGGTTTTTGCTCAGGTTGATCTGATTGTGGTGGGTGGAGCTTCGGGCGGAGTTTCCGCCGCCGCAGCAGCGGCGCAGGCCGGTCGCCGGGTTTTTCTGGGGGCTGCAGAGCCATATCTTGGGGCAGACATCTGTGCTCACGGTCATCTGTGGCTGCCGCAGGATATCGAGCTGGAAACCGGGCTGGCACGAAAAATTTATCTAGCTGCCGACGGTTCCCGCCGACCTTTTGTAACACCGCTGCACGTCAAGCGGATGCTCGATCGGGAGCTGCTGGAAAACAATGTCGAATTTCTGCTGGGGGTGATGCCGGCCGACCTGCTGCGTGACAGTGATGGAGCCCTGGCCGGAGTGATCTTCACCAGCCGCAGCGGTCCCTTTGTCGTTACCGGACGCAATATCATCGATGCCACGCCCAATGCCACCTGCGCCAGGCTGGCTGGCGTCGAATTCACCTCCTGGCCGTCAGATGCAGAGATCGAGTTTTCCCGCGTCGTGATCGGTCCGGCGGAAATGAAAGCCGGGGACCCACGGCTGACGATCGAACGGCTGGGAGAGGTGGAAATGGAGGATTATGGTGACCTGCATTCTCTGCCGGCCTGGCGCTGCCGGATGAAGGCGAGCTTGCCGACCATCGAACCTACCTCGCTGGCGGAGATCGAGATGGAGTTGCGGGCACTCAGTTGGCACCGTGACACCTGCTGGCATAGTGAAAGGATCTCCTGGTTGTCTCCGACTACACTGGCCGATACCCCACAACAGAGATGGGGCTCAGCCGCAACGGCACCGCTGGAAGCTTTTGCGACCACCGAAAAGGGTCTCTCAGTATTGAGTCCGCTGGCGGCGTTTTCACGCTCCGAGGCACAGAATCTCCTGCTGGCATCCCATGCCATGGTCATCGGCCAGCGGCTGGCAGCAGCCATCGAACCGGTTGCCGGCGAGATCAGGCCCGAAGATTGCCGACCGGTCCGCGACGGTGCGCCGGATACGACAGTTCGCGAGTTGGCCTTTCACCTGCGCAATATGGAGCAGCTCCTGAACTGCGAAGCCGCTGCCCCGCCACGGCTCGGTTCTTACGATGTGGTTGTCGTCGGAGGCGGCACCGGTGGCGCGCCGGCGGCACTTGCCGCCGCCCGCAAAGGAGCCAGGGTTCTCCTGCTCGAAGCCCAGCATGACCTCGGGGGAGTCGGCACGATCGGGGCCATCTCCACCTACTGGTATGGCTATCGGTCGGGCTTTACGGCCGAGGTTACTGAGGGCATGCGGGAGATGGCTGGCGATGATCCAGCCTTCGACTCCAGCCGCTGGACCGCAAAGTGTCGCCAGGCCGTTTGCCACAAAAGGACATAGGTTTGCCACAGAAGCT
>CAZMGQ010000306.1:0-3427 GCA_964565855.1 uncultured Lentisphaerales bacterium
AAAATCCTCTCCGTCAAAGGCGAGTTCGGCTACTGGGTTTTCGAAGGCGATACGGTTCCCGCCCAGCGTCCTTCCTGGAACTACCGTGCGGAAGATGGCGGCGGCATGGCTATCGACATGCTCTGTCACTGGCGTTATCTGATCGATAACGTCTTCGGCCCGATCAAGGCCGTTTCCTGCCTCACCGCTACCCATATCGAAGAGCGCATCGACGAAAACGGCAAAGCCTACAAGTGTACCGCTGACGATGCGGCCTACTCCACCTTCCGTCTCGAAGACGACACCGTCGTACACTTCAACTCCTCCTGGTGTACGCGTGTCCGGCGCGATGATCTCCTGACCGTTCAGGTCGATGGCACCAACGGTTCAGCCGTGGCCACCCTGCGCGATGTTTACCTCCAGCCCTACGGCGCCACCCCGCGTCCGATCTGGAACCCCGATGTCCCGCAGACGATCAACTTCTACGACGGTTGGCAGAAGATGCCGGAACAGACCGAATACGAAAATGCCTTCAAGATCCAGTGGGATCTCTTCCTGCGGCATGTCGTGCTCGACACCCCCTTCCGATGGGATCTGCTCGAAGGCGCCAAGGGCGTCCAACTGGCCGAACTGGGCCTGCAGTCGAGTGCCGAGGGCCGCTGGCTCGACGTGCCGCACCTGGCATAGACACAAAACGACGATGTTATAAAAAAGGCGGAGACCTGCCGTGCTGCAATTTGCAGATGGTAGGTCTTGCGCTTTATTTGTCGTCCGATAGCCTCTCACAGTTCTGCTAGCGGATACTCTTCCTATTCGTCGAGCATTCGTCCCAGACTGTCGGCCAGATCAGTCAGAAAACGTTCCGGACCGAATGACAGGGCGTTGGCACGGATGGTGGCAGAGTCCCAACCCTGCCCCGCAGCCCGTTCCACCGCCTCGGCCAGGGCATCGACTGTCTGTTCGGAAAACAAAATGCCGCTCCGGCCATCGAGTATCGTCTCGACCGCCCCGCCCTTGCCATAAGCCACCACCGGCCGGCCGCAGGCCTGGGCCTCCAGCGGTACGATCCCGAAGTCCTCTTCACCGGGAAACACCAGCAGGCGGCAGCGTCGATACAGTGCCACCACATCCTCGTCGGATTGCCAGCCCAGAAATTCCACCGACGGCCCGGCCTTGGCGGCCAGATCTTTAGCCGCCCCGCCAACCCCGACCACCTTCAGCGGCCAACCGTGTTTGGTGTAAGTCTCCACCGCCAGATCAATCTTCTTGTAGGGCACCAGGGCCGAGACCACCAGGTCGTAGCCGCCGTGGGTGTCGGTTCCGGCCGGATCGGGCGTACAGCGGCTGACATCGACCGGCGGATAGACAATATCACATTCGCGTCCGTAAAAACGCTTGATCCGGTCGGCAACATGCCTACTGATGGCTACAAAACGATCGACTTCGGCTGCGGTCTTGCGGTCCCAGGAGCGTAGTGCCGCCAGCAGCGGAGTCAGTGCCGCTTTTTTAAACGGGTTGCTGCCGAAGTATTCGTCAAAAAATGTCCAGGCATAGCGCATCGGTGTAAAGCAGTAACAGAGGTGTTTGGCACCATACGGCTTGCGGAAGGACTTGGCCACACAGTGGCTGCTGGTCAGCAGTATTTCCGCTTTAGGCACCCGCAACATGCGTGCTGCCGCCGGCATCAGCGGCAGCCAGTTGCGATAGTGGTGGGCAATGCCGGGCACCAGATTCAACCAGGAGTTCTTGATCCGGTGCCGACGGATGGTTTCCGAGACCGAGTCGGGCTTGGAGAGGAGCGTCGCAATCGGGGCATCGGGAAACGACTCGCAGAGCAGCTCCAGCACCCGTTCGCCCCCCCGCATTCCGGTTAACCAGTCGTGCCCCAGAACTACACTCCGCCCACCAGCGGCTTCTGCCAACCTGCTCATTTATTTTCCTGTTTGCTGTTTTTAGAACTGTCGGTCTGTTTATCTGCCGGAGTCTCTTTTCTCTGTCCGGGAACGGCCCGCATGGCCCGTATGCCCCCCATGATAAAGGCACAGATCTCACGGGCAAAGCCCTGAACCTGCTCCTCGGTGGGGGCATCGGAATCAAACAGCAGTTCGCGCATATAACGACTGAGATTGACCGCTGTACACTGACTGTGGATCGCCACAATGCAGCAGGCCACCTGAAAGTCCGATGTACCAGGCCCCAGCATCCGCCGAAGTCTCCGTTCCAGCTCCTGCACCCTTGGCGTCATGTGCCGCTCCAGCACCTCGGCATTCAGCGGTGAGGGGTTGTCCATCTCATGCTGGATCAACTGCTGCAAATCGCCACCGGAACCGGTGCCGTAGAGTGCCAGCATCGAGGCGCGCAGATAATGGTAAAGCCACTCACGATCGGCATTTGACGAAAGGGCCTCGGCCTGCGACGCGCTGATAGCATCGGCCAATGCCTTGTCCCAGACAGCTTTGTACAAACCAGCCTTGCCACCGAAATGGTAATTCACCGCCGCGGGGTTGGTGCCTGCTGCACGACAGACGTCCTGTGTGCGCGTCTTCTGGTAGCCAAGTTCCACAAAAAGCCTGCAAGCATGTTGCAACAGGCGTTCGGGGGCGCTCTGTTCATTTTTCGGGGATGCGGTCTGGCAGGACATAAATTCCTACTTGCGATAAAAAACGGTAACTGACAGTCTTCTCCGGCGACTGGGCCGAGAGATACAAGGCGCCCCATTGTCACCCGCCCTGCCCTGCAAGTCAAGAACTCGCGGATTTCCATTATTTTGCCTTGCCCTGCCATATAGTTCCTGTCACAATGTAACTGCGTATCACGTCACGAGACGAGAGGCCTTTTATTTGCATGAAAATCAAGCTGACTATGCTGGTGGAAAACACCGTTTCACAACACAATCTGCTGGCTGAGCATGGGCTCGCCTGTTGGATTGAGGCCGGAGAGCGCCGTTTTCTCTTTGATACGGGCCAATCTGATCTGATCCTCCATAATGCCGATCGCATGGGCATCGACCTTAAAACAACCGGGGCGATTGTCCTCAGCCACGGTCACTACGACCATACGGGAGGTCTGGCAGCCGTGCTCGAGCAAACCGGCAAAATTCCTGTTTATGCCCATCCCACCGTGGGGCGCGAGTCATTTGCCGGTGCTGCCAGCGGGGCACTCCGCCCGGTCGGTATGCCGGCCGCATCGCAGCAGGCCCTCAGCGACGGGGCGACTTTCAAGGATACGCAGGATGTAACCGAACTGGCTCCCGGACTGTTTGTTACCGGGGAAATTCCCCGTGTCAGCGAGTTTGAGGACACCGGCGGCAACTTCTGGCTGGATGCTGACTGCCGACGTCCCGACCCGATTGCCGACGATCAGGCGTTGCTGGCCGATACGCCGGAGGGAGTTGTTGGTCTGCTGGGTTGTGCCCATGCAGGTATCGTCAATACCCTGCTGCATGTCG
>CAZMGQ010000307.1:0-3415 GCA_964565855.1 uncultured Lentisphaerales bacterium
CGGTGTCACTATCGCCGCCAACTATGGCCTCGTCAGCGAAGGCAATTTTTCACTCTCCAACAGTTCCGATTTTATTGTGGCACTGGTCTTCTGCGGTATCTGGCTCAGTCTCTGCCTGATCCTGCGCCGTGGCAGCATCGCCCTCATCAGCCCCGCCGGTTCCAACCGTGGCCCGGCTTTCCGCTGGTGGGTCACCGGCATCTGGCTCTTCTGGGGTGTCATTGCAGTCGATTATTACTACCGCAAGCCCACAGGGGATTCCCTTGAAGCCTGGGGCTTTCTATCGGTTCTGGCGTTCGCCCTCTGCAGTTTCATCTCGGTGGCGCTGGCTCCCGGCTACAGCCGTCGCGTCCTGGCTCGCGTCTCGCCCCATCCCTTCCGTCGCCCGATGCAGTTTGTCTTCTACTCCGGTGCCGAAAACGGACTAATCTGGGCCCTGATCATGTCGCTCCTGACAGTCACCATCGGTACCGTCAGCCGAGGCTATTCCGGTTACGAATTCGACCCGCTTGCCATCTTCAGCCTCACAATTCTGGGCTACATCTGGTTTGTCCGCGCCATCTGGCAATGGTGGTTGGCACGCTGGATTTCCTGGCGCTTCGCCGCCCTCGCCGCCATCGTGTTGCTGCTGGTCGGTTCCGCAGTGCCCTACGTCGAACGTCTCGGCCAGGGTGCCACAGGACCGCTCTGGACCTTTGGCAACGTGTTCGCCGCCTCTGCCGACAACATCACGGTTGGCATGGTGCGTAGCGCAGTTCTCTGGATGCTGCTGGCTCTGCTGGTGAACCTGCCGGGGCTGGCACGTGCTTTCAGGGAGTTCAGACCACCCGCCGACATGCCGCCCCCGCCACCGCTACTACCTACCAAAGCCGATTGAACGCCCCCACCTCCAGCCCCACGATCCGCGACGGCCTGGTACGTGGCCGCAACCTCGGCCTGCGCTACCGGCTGGCCCTGCCACAGGCCAGCCTGCGTGGCCGCAGCGGTGCCAGACTCGGTACTGGTGCCGGTGCTTCGCTCGATTTCCACGACTATCGCGACTACCATCCCGGCGATGACCTGCGCCATCTCGACTGGAGCGTCTATGCCCGCAGCGACCGCGAAGTGGTCAAACTCTTCCGCGAAGAGGTCGCCCCGCATCTCGACCTGTTGCTCGACTGTTCCCGCTCGATGGCCGAGCCGGCCGAAGCCAAAGCTCCCGCCGCCGCCCTGCTGACGGCCGCCTGTGCCGCTGCCGCCGGTCAGGCCCAATGTTCGCGCACAATCTGGCAGGCAACCGAACGTATTGCAGCCCTGCCCAATTCGGACGACGATCCCGCCGCGTGGCAGAGTCCCGACTTTGCCACCACCCACTCCCCCGACCGCCTGCTGCAGCACAGTCCGCCCGCCTGGCGGCCCCACGGTGTGCGGGTGGTCATCAGCGACCTGCTCTGGGATTGCGATCCCCGTCCCCTGCTGAGTCGCCTGGCCGACCGGGCCGCCAGCCTGACCATCATACAGCTCCTGAGCACCGAAGAAGAAACCCCCACCCCGCAGGGTGCCAGCCGCCTCGAAGATGCCGAGACGGGTGAGGTGATCGACCTCGTGGTCACCCCCGCCGCCTGCGATTCTTATCGCGCCGCACTGCAGCGTCACCGCGAAAGCTGGCTCAACGCCTGTCGTGCTTGCGGTGCCACTTTCGTCACTGTCACAGCCGAGGATCTCTTCCGCTCCGAACGTCTCACCGCTCTCGAAACCTGCGGTCTGCTGGAGGTGCGCTGAGGTGTCTTTTCTCTATCCATTGGCCCTGAGCGGACTGGCCCTGCTGCTGCCGGGACTGGTGGCAATCTATTTTCTGCGGGCTCGCTACCGTCGGCGTACCGTTTCCAGTCTGCTGCTCTGGCGACAGGCCACCCAGCCGCATCTGAGCGGATTGCGGCGCGAAAAACTGCGCCTGCCCTGGCTCTTTCTGCTGGAGTTGCTGATTATCAGCAGCCTCGTCATCGCCGCTGCCGGACCGCGTCTCAAACGTCAGGACACCAACACCCTCTGGCTGATTTTCGATCCCTCGGCCTCGATGGGAGCCGTCGCTGCCGATGGCCGCAGCGCCGCCGAACGCGCCATCCGCCGGGCAAGGCATCAAACCAGTTTCCGCTCCCGCACACGTGTCCGCATCCTGCTGGCACGCGCCGCCGGACCGGAAAATCTCGGCGTATTCACAGCCGAACAGGCTCTGAAGCAACTGGCGGCCATCGACTGCAGCGAGCCGGGCGACAGCCTCGCAGCCACCATCGGCCGTGCCCTGACCCTCCGCGACCCAGCCGACAAAATACTGGTCCTGACCGATCGCGCCCCGGCTGATCCCGATCAGCTCCCGCCCACATTGCGCTGGCTGGCATCCGGCAAACCACTGGCCAACCGTGCTATCACCCTCGCCGAACGGACTGCACAGGAAGACGGAAGTGAAAATCTGCTGATCGAAGTCCACAGCTTCGGTGCCGACACTGAACCGGTGCAGCTCACCATCAGCACCCTGCCAAGCGGAACGCCAATCCACGATGCGCCGTTGGTCTTGAACGAGAAGGGGCGCGGCCTTCTGCGCCTCGAACTGCCCGCCTCCACGCCGGAGTTGCAGGTGGAGATCGAGGACGATGCCCTGATGCTCGACAACCGGGTTTTGCTACTGCCCGACCTGCCGCGCCGGGTCGCAGCACGGGTCGAGCTGCGCG
The DNA here is from genome assembly GCA_964565855.1 of uncultured Lentisphaerales bacterium. Taxonomy (GTDB): domain Bacteria; phylum Verrucomicrobiota; class Kiritimatiellia; order RFP12; family JAZUKQ01; genus CAZMGQ01. The sequence continues at coordinate 2,709 of CAZMGQ010000307.1, forward strand.
ACCCAGCCCTGCAACAGGTCGCCCTCCGCGCTCTGACAGCTACCGGTCGGCTGGCGACCGGCGAACAACCGGCGGAGCTGTTGCTGACCGACCGGTTGCCAGCACAGCCACTGGCCGGAGCGGCACATTGGAGCCTTATTTTTGTCCAGTCCGCCGAACCGCAACTGAGACGCGGTCCCTGGCTGAGCGAGGCGACCCATCCGCTGCTCGAAGGTATTTCTTTCGCCGGCCTCACCTGGCCGGTCGGCACCAACAGTCTGCCGGGACGCGCCCTGCTTTTGAGCGATGATCGGCCGCTGCTGAGTCTGGTCGAACCGGTACGCGGAGCTCCGCTGCTGTATCTGGTCTGTCGGGCGTCACAGGATGCACTCTTCCGCTCGCCGGCTTGGCCGGCTCTGATCTGGAACGTCGTTCAGGCGGCCGCCGAGCGACAGCCCGGACCGGCCCGACGCAACCTGACCGCCGGAAAAACCGCCCGCTTCACCGTCGATACCGGAGCTGCACAGGCAGTTTTTATAACACCTGATGGCAGGGTAGAGTTGCCGGCATCTACGGGCAGAATCGAATGGGCACCGCCGCAGATCGGGCGTTACCGGATGTTGCTCGAAAGTCGCGAAGAACCCTTCGCCGTCAACTTTATCGCCCCCCAGGAATCGGCCTTGCAGCCAAGCCAAACCGACGCATGGTAGATGTGCACCCCCCCCCCC
>CAZMGQ010000308.1:0-3360 GCA_964565855.1 uncultured Lentisphaerales bacterium
CGGCACTGATCGAGCGTAATGGACGCCTGCTGGTTGCGCGACGGGCACCGGGCAGGCGTGAGGCGGGCCTGTGGGAGTTTCCCGGCGGCAAAATCGAAGCTGACGAAACCCCGCACGAGTGTCTCCGCCGCGAGCTTTTCGAGGAGCTCGGTATCACAGCCCGCATCGGCGAATTCTTTGCCGAAAGTATCCACCGCTACCCGCATGGCACCATCCGCCTCCGGGCCTACTGGGCCACCTGGGAGGAGGGCACGCTCAGTCTCAAAGATCACGATGCCGTCCACTGGCTGACTCCCGACGAAATGCTCCCGACGGAGTTTGCCCCCGCCGACGTGCCGCTGCTGGACAAACTGCGTTCGTACATGCTGAAACACCCTCCAAAACTCCACGATCCACAGGCTCTGCTCGACCATCCGCTGGCCCAGCCGGCGCGACGCGTCGCACTGCGTCTGCAGGCGGCCGGTTTCGAAGCCTGCTTTGCCGGCGGTGCCGTCCGCGATGCCCTCCTGGGGCTTCCGCCCAAAGATATTGATGTCGCCACCAGTGCCCTGCCCGATGAAGTGGAGGCTCTCTTCCCGAAAACCATTGCTGTCGGCAAGTCTTTCGGCGTGATTGTTGTGCTCGAAGACGACGAGCCGATCGAAGTCGCCACTTTCCGTACCGATGGCAACTATGCCGATGGACGTCGCCCCGAGTCGGTCATCTTCCGTTCGGCCGAAGAGGACGCCAAACGGCGCGACTTCACCATCAACGGCCTCTTCCTCGATCCCGCCACCGGCACAGTGCAGGACTTTGTCGGCGGTCTGGCAGATTTGCGGGCGCGCCGTATCGCTGCCATAGGTCAGCCGGAAGAACGCTTTGCCGAAGATCACCTGCGCATGTTGCGCGCCGTACGCTTTGCCGGTACACTCGGTTTTACCATCGACTCCGTCACCAAAGACGCCATCCGGCGCCTGGCCCCGCTGGTGGCAAGGGTGAGCGGCGAACGGATCGGCCAGGAGGTAACACGTATCCTCAACGAATCGCAGCAGCCGGGCACCAGTCTGCGTCTGCTGGCCGCGGTCGGACTGCTGCCGGTCGTCCTGCCGGAGATTGCCGCCATGCAGGGGGTCGAGCAGCCGCCGCAGTTCCACCCCGAGGGCGATGTCTTCACCCACACCTGCCTGATGCTCGACAGTCTGCCGCCACCTCCGCGCGACTTGCGTCTGACGCTGGCCGTGCTGCTGCACGATGTCGGCAAACCACCGACTGCCTCGACCGAAGCTCTGCCGGATGGTAGTACCATCATCCGCTTCCGCAACCATGCTGCTGTCGGGGCGGAAATGACTGAGTCAATCCTGCGGCGGCTGAAGCAGAAAAGCTCCCTGATCGAAGATGTGGCGGCGATGGTCTCCCGCCACATGACTTTCGCCCAGGTGCCGCAGATGAAGCGCTCCACTCTGCGCCGCTTCATCGCGTCGCCTTTCTTTGAACTCGAACTGGAACTGGCCAGGCTCGACGCTCTCCACAGTACCGGCGATATGCAGGCTTGCGAGCTGGCAGAAAAAGCCTGCGAAGAATTTCGTCAAGATCAGGCGACCGCCTTGCCACCGCGCTGGGTCACCGGCCGGGATCTGCTCCGGCTGGGCATGACCGAAGGCAAAGCTCTCGGTGCCCTGCTCGAAGAAGCCTTCGACCGTCAGCTCGAAGGCCTCGAGCCCGATCGCGCTGCTCTGCTCGAATGGGTCACGCAACGCCTCTCCGATACTACCACCAACCACTGTTAAAACACCTCACCAAAGGAATAAAAAATGGCACAACGGATCGTCTTTCCTGAACCAACGCAAGTCATGTTGGAGAAGTTCGAGCCAACCGCTCCGGGTCCGGGCCAGGCTCGCATTGCAACCACCTGCACCCTGATGAGCACCGGCACGGAAAACATTATTTTCAACCGTCTCTTTGAAGCAAATACAGGCTGGGACAACTGGGTGTCCTATCCTTTCAAGCCCGGCTATGCCGCAGTCGGAATCGTAACCGAGCTCGGTCAGGATGTGGACAATCTGACGGTCGGACAACGTGTCGTCTGTCGCAGGGGACATGCTTCGGAACATGTCTTCGAGGCCCTCAGGTGCTATCCCGTTCCCGACAGTATTTCCGACGAGGATGCCTCCTGGTTTTCTCTGGCAAAAATCGGTGCCATGGGAGCCCGTGTAGCCGATGTACGCCTCGGCGAACGGGTGGTCGTCATCGGTGCGGGTCCGATCGGACAGATGGCCCTGCGCTGGGCGGTCGCGGCTGGAGCCGGACAGCTCATCGTGGTCGATTGAGTTGATGCCCGGCTTGGTTTGGCGACATCCGGCGGTGCCGATCATGTGATCGGAAAACCGATCAGCGAGGCGCTGGACGAGATTACCGATTTAACCAACTCGCAAATGGCCGACACGGTTATTGATACAACCGGTCATTACCAGGTTTTTACCGAATCGTTCAAGGTAGCCAGGACGTTCGGGAAAATTGTGCTCCTGGGGGACACCGGCACTCCCTCGCGCCAATGTCTCAGCCATGACGTTATCAACCGCGGCCTGACAATTGTCGGGGCACATGATGTACACGAGACACCGGACTGGAACTCAGACAAAATTATTCCACTCTTTTTCCGTCTGGTCTCCAAAGGACGCTTCAATCTCGACGGCCTGATCTCCCACCGCTTCGCCCCTGCCGATTGTGCTGCAGCATATGAAGTAGCCAACCAGAGCCGCGATCAGACCATGGGTATTCTCTTCCAGTGGTAGAAATATGACAGACAAAATCAAATTGAGCGCAGCCGACTGGTCATTCTGTGGCCGCTCAGGCCTGCCCCCAGCAGAGTACTATGCCTGGTTGCGCAAAAACGGCTACTCGGGAGTCGAGATGGTGGCTCCCGAAAACATGGCCGCGGCCCGCGCCGCCGGGCTGGAAATCATAAACATGTCCGGCCCAGGCATGACCGAGGGTCTCAACCGTACCGAAAACCACCCCCGGCTCATTCCGCAGCTCCGTGAGGCAATCGCCCGGGCGCAGCAGGACGCCATTCCGGCGGTGATAATCTTCAGCGGCAACCGTGACGGCCAGGACGATGCAACCGGCATCGCCAACTGTATTGTCGGCATTGAACAGGTGCTTGATGAAGCCCATCAGGCAGATGTGACCCTGCTGCTGGAAATGCTCAATGTTTACGACCATATCGACTACCAGGCCGCCAGCTCCGCCTATGGTCTGGCACTGACACAACATTTCAATTCTCCCAACCTGAAGCTGCTTTACGATGTGTATCACATGGAGCGTATGGGCGAAAATGTCGCCGAAGTCATTACGGTCAATCTTTCACAGATTGCCCACCTG
>CAZMGQ010000309.1:0-3343 GCA_964565855.1 uncultured Lentisphaerales bacterium
GCAGGAAAGCAAAGTGGCAGGGTGCCACTGTCATTTGATTTGTAAAATCAACAGGGATATCAGCGGCTGAGATGTGGCGCTGGATCAGACCGTAGTCGATCTTGTTGCGACCGTTATCCTCTCCCGTGGTATCCGGGGCACCTGTCGTCTCGCTGTAGGATTGTTGAAAAAGACTGAACTTGGATTTGCCTGACCAGATGGCGGTCCGGAGCCCAGCGTCGTGGGCGACACCAAATCCGCTGTCGATGTAATAGCCCTTATTGCTCTCGATTGTGGCTGTGCCTGGCTCACCGTTTGATGACCATCCATGACCGTCCGGTCCCAGCACGCCACGGCTTGTCATCATCGTCACGTGGTTCGGCAATGTTACCGCATAGTCATAGTCGCAACGGGCATTCAGTGTTCCTGCGCCTTCATTCATAAGGCGTTTGATATTCACCAGTTCGTTGTGCCCTCCCGGTACCAGCAGCGGGGTCATATATGCCGAGCCCATGCCATCAACACTGATAACAATCACGTACTCGGGCCGGTTGGACTCGAGGAGGAAAAAAGCGTTATCGGCATTGCCGGGCAATTCTACGAAGTTTTTGAAAGAGGGATACTGATATTCGCTTGTGAAACGCGACTCAGGCGCATTGTAAGGCGCCAGGCTTGTATCGGCGACCGTGCCGACGTATGGAGTACCAACGAGATTGCCCGAGGCATCCAGCTCGTACAGCTTGCCCTCTATTGACGCACGCGTATCGCCAAGTTTCGTGAACCGTACGCGAAAGCGGTACCAGGTGGAGGCTTTGATGCCGGAAAGAGTGTTAAGCACCGTGCGATTTTTGTCCCAATAACAGACCATACCGCCATCGGAAGTGTCGAGCTGCAGGGCAAACTGGCTGTCAGAACTGGCGTTGGAAGTGGCATCAACAGTCCAACCGACGCGATCATCGTCAAACATACCCGTCGGGCTCGACTCGAAGTCCATGCCGATCGTGATGCTGTCTTCTACCTCCAGTTCACTCCATTGGAATGGTTGTCCCTGCCAATTGAGAATAGAGCTGGCTGATTTCTCGGTGCCGATTCCGCTGGAGCCTGCGACTCCGCCACCGCCAACGACGGCATGGGAGCCTTGCGACCACCACACACCGCCGCCGTCAATATCGGCGAGTAGTGTACCGTCGGGCATTCCATCGAACGTTTCGATCACTGCGGTCGTCTGACCGAAAAGTCTCAAAGACAAAAGCAGGATTATGACTCCTGAAAGCCATCTTCCTGCCGAGGTTGTCTTTGTTGCAGAACCGCTGCTATGTTGTTTCAACCATGTAAATGGGGAGAAACAGTGTGCTGCCGCCGCCTTACCTAAGTCAAACTTGCTCATAATGTAACTCCTTAAATTAGTATAACAGGCAACGGGGATCCTGCTGGGAGCGGGAAGCTCTGTCAAGTCTAATTTTTTAATTCCGCGATGCGCATAATGCAATGCACGGTTTACCCGACAGTGCGGAATGCGCAGATTTGGCGGAGGGACCTGCAGGTACGGAGCTTTGTGGTCCCAGTTTGGTCCTGATCTGTAATCTTGCAAATCAAACGCCAGATTACAGACTGTGGCAGTGTCCAGACTCTGCCACAGCCTACGTAAATAATTGCGGGATTTCTGTAATAAAGTTTTTTATTATGGTGATCGACAGTCTTTTTCTTCGTTATCACAGATTTATGAGCTTTATTTTTATCATTTCAAGTGCCGTAATCTTGTAAGACAAATGCAAGATTACAGTAAAGCTCAATTCTGACCCTGATCTGGAATCTGGCAAATGGAATGCGAGATTATAGTGCTGCAGGTACGGAGCCCTGCGGGTCCGGGATGGTATGGCGTGGGGGTAGGGCGACGCTCTCCGAGCGCGCCGTCAATAAATGCGGTCACATTCACCATATTCTGTGCTTTTTTGTTCCGGCGGTTTCGGAGAAACGCGCCCTACCTCTGACGGCTTTGCTTTCTGCAGTCGTTTTTACGTTCTCTGAACAGGCAGGAATGCCTGTTTTACAATTTCCGGCTGATTCTATTTCGATCCCGATTTGCTGTTTCTATTTGCCGCTTTCGGCGAAATCGCCCTACCTCTGATGACTTTCTTGTGCGGTTTTATGGACCACAGGCATTCCTGCCTGTGCCCGTCTTCCCCTGAAACAGGCAAGAATGCCTGTTTTACAATCTTCTGTCTTTCCTTCCGCGATCTTCTGCGCATTCTGCGGTTAGTTTTACGGGTACTTTTTCCTTTCTTTCGGCAGCAAGGGCCTGCCGCCCTCCAAGATGCCTGTGTATGGTGTGTTGTAAGACCGGTTAGACAAGTCGGACACCGTCACGGGAGGGGCAAGTGTCACCTTGCCCGCTGTTACCAGTCGCGTTCGTTGAGGAGGGGGGGGAGGCTCTGTTTCTTTTTGGCTTCTTCCCGCTCTTTTTCCTGACGCAGAACCCGTTCCATCAGGGACTCCAGATCTTCGGGGAGCTTCTTTTCCTCTTCTTCCGCTGAGCCTTCCTCGTCGTCGGTTTCCTGCTCTTCCGGCTGTGCTTCAGGCTGGCTGGAATCCTCTTCGTCCCCGTTCTGGTCCTCGTCTTCAGGCGGGGGTGATTGTTGGTCGGGGTCGTCGCCAGCAGAACTTTCCTGCTCGTCTTGCTCTTCCTTTTCATCCTCCGACTGACTCTGTTCCTGCGAGGGAGGTTTGGGCAACAGTTCGTGGATGCGCAAGAGATTCTGCAGTGCCTGTTGACGCAGCGGCAAACTCTCGGGCGACAGTCCGGCAGCTCCGGAAGCGACGTCCTGCAGAACCTGCTGTTGCAGGGCGATTGTAGCGGCGGTGAGCTGCTCGATTTCGGCCCGGTCTTCCTCTGTCAGAGGTGGTGGCGTTGCTGGATCGACCGGGGTAGCCCCGGGATCGGTAGCCGCTCCGGGCATGGCCATTTCACCACTCATAAGCTGATCGGCCCAGGGTGGGAACTTCTGCTGGAAAAGTTCTGTAAAAGCCCGGGCGGCAGCCTGGTCCATGACAGGCGTACGGGTGGAGTCGGGCGAGGAGCCGGGCCGCAGGGCGTTCGTCTGGGCGAGAATGGCTTCTTCCAGAATCGGCGGCGGCGGGGCGACGATGGCGAAGAATTGCAGGGCATCCTGTTCGTTGCGGGCGATGGCATTGACACCGGCAGGGTCGAGATCGCGCAGGGTGGCGGCGCTCTGCTGCATGCGGCTGCGGGCGCCCATCAGCTCCTGCTGCATCTGTGCCAGTTGCTGCTGGTTGGTTGTGCCCTGGCCCAGCATCTGCAGGAGGGTGGGAGCGAGGGGCAGCCAGAGGTCGGACGCTTCTTCCT
>CAZMGQ010000310.1:0-3339 GCA_964565855.1 uncultured Lentisphaerales bacterium
CATGTCAATATCGGCAAGGTCTATCTGGGTATGCAGCGCAAGGATATGGCGGAGGCCTCCTACCGTAAGGCGCTGGAGCTGAATCCCCGGTTCCGGCCTGCACAGCGTGCCCTCGATGCACTGAAGGAGAGAAAATGAGTGTTATTCAGGTTTTGACAGACAAGGGAGTTGTGGTGCCGGATGCGGCTTCGGTTTATATAGACCCCGAAGTTGACCCGGAGCGCATTCATCCCCAAACCGTGCTGTATCCCGGCTGCCGCATTCACGGCAGCAGCACCTCGATCGGGCCGGGCTGCGAAATCGGCCTCGAAGGCCCCGTGACCCTGCGCGACTGTCAGCTAGATGCACGGGTCCAGATACGTGGCGGCTACGTCAACCATGCAACGATCCTCGAAGGGACCGACTGTGGCGACGGCTCACACATCCGCCCCGGTTCACTGCTCGAGGAGTATGTCATAATCGGCCACTCCAACGGTCTCAAACAGACCATACTGATGCCGTTTGTCTCCGTCGGGAGTCTGACCAACTTCTGCGACATCCTGATGGCCGGGGGCTCCAGCAGTGCCGAACATTCCGAGGTCGGATCGTCTTACGTCCACTTCAACTTCACCCCGCATCAGGACAAGGCCACCGCCTCGCTGCTCGGTGATGTCCCGAGTGGGGTTCTGCTGGACCGGGCACCGATCTTTCTGGGCGGCCAGGGCGGTATGGTCGGGCCGCGACGCATTGCCTACGGTACAGTCATCGCCGCCGGCATCGTCGTGCGCAAGGATATAGAACAGGAAAACATGCTGATGCGTTCCGCCGGCGGTGCCCAGCGGGTTGTCCTGCGCTCCTACTGTGCACCGCTCTTCGGGGCGGTCGAACAGACAATCGCCAACAACATGGCCTACATCGGCAATCTCTTCGCCCTGCAAGTCTGGTACCAGCATGTGCGCCGCCGTTTTCTGCAGCGCAGCCCCTGGGGCACCGCCTGTCTCGAAGGTGCCGGAGAACGGCTGGCCGAGGGGGTCACCGAACGCATCCAGCGGCTGGGTCAGTTTGCCGCCAAGCTGGCTCAGTCCGTCCAGATTGCCGGCAGCCAGGCACAGCCGACTAACCTGCCGCCTTTCATTACTCAGGAAAAATTTGCCAAAGCCTGGCCGGAAACCCATGCCGCTCTCGATCAACTCTGGCAGGAGTTGAAAGCCGGTGGAGGCGAGCCGCCCCTGAAGGTCGAAAAAATCCTGGAACGGATGGGCAACACAGCGGCTACCTATGTGCAAACAGTCCAGACCCTGCCGGAAGAGGAAAGGGACGGCATCCGCCAGTGGCTGCAGACCATCGTGGACCGGACAACGGGTATTTTCCCGATCTGAGACAGTCCTGACTGAAAATTTTCCGACAGACAGAAACTTCTCTGTCACAGCCTGTCCTCATCAGGATGGTAAATCAACTGGAACCGAGCATGACCGACCACCAAATATTTCTCCCCCGCAACTATTCCGACACCGACCTGCGCAACCGTCTGGCGGAGCTAGCCGCCCGGCGCCCCCGCCTCGCCACAGCTTCCAACCGCCTCCCGGACGATCCGGAAACTGCACGTCGGGCGGCAGCTTTCATGCCTCGCGCCAGACAGTTACTGGATGAGCCGACTCTCACACGTATCCAGACCGGGCGCCGGCTGCTGGATGTCTCGCGGACGGCCCTGCACCGGCTGGGCATACTTTCGGTCGCCTGGATGTACGAGCAGGACGAGCGTTTCCTGCGTCGCGCCGAAAGCGAGCTGCTGGCGGTCTGCTCTTTTTCGGACTGGAATCCATCCCACTATCTCGATACGGGCGAAATGATGCTTGGCGTAGCCCTGGCTTACGACTGGCTTTACGACGACCTGAGCCCCGCAGCACGTGAAACCATCGCCGATGGTCTCTGGCGTCTGGGCCTAAAAACAGCCGACGATGACAGCAGTTGGTGGGTCACGTCCACCAACAACTGGGGACAGGTCTGTCACGCCGGAGCCACTGCCGCCGCCCTGGCACTCGCCGAACGCGAACCGGAGGTGGCCTTCCGCGTTTTGCGCCGCGCCATACACAACCTGCCCCTCTCGATGGCATCCTATGCGCCCGACGGACTCTACCCCGAAGGCCCGATGTACTGGTGCTACGGAACCTCCTTTAATATCGTCTTTTTCATCCTCGTTGAGTCGGCTCTCGGCACCTCCTACGGCCTCACCGAACATCCCGGCTTTGTCGAATCGGTCGATTTCATGCTGCATGCCACCGGCCCCGGCAACCGGTTCTTCAACTTTGCCGACTCACGCTACTCGTCACGCCAGAGCCTCGAAATGCTCTGGTTTTCTTCGCATTTCGACCGACCCTTGCCGGAGCAGAGTCCCGAAGCCGCAGCTTTTCTGAACAACCCCGAACTGCTGACCAGAGACCGGCTGAGTCCGCTGGTCCTGATGTTCGGTGTTGACCAGCCCCGCTTCGAGTCATCGCCGGATGCGCTGCCGCTCGACTGGCACGGACGTGGCGGCAGCGAGTTTACCGCCTTCCGCAGCGACTGGTCGCCCGATGCATGGTATGTCGCAGTCAAGGGTGGCTGTCCCTCAGTCAGCCACGGCCACATGGATGTCGGCAGTTTCGTGCTCGAAGCCCTGGGTCAACGCTGGGCGGAAGAGGGTGGAGCCGAGGACTACCACGCGCTCGAAAGTCAGGGTTACAACCTCTGGGAGGGGGAGCAGGATGGCAAACGCTGGGACGTTTTCCGCTACGGTGTCCAGAGCCACAACCTGCCCGTTATCGACAACCGGCGCCAACTGATAAACGGCGTCGCCACCATGCAGGTCGAGGAGCTGGGCGGCAGTTCTCCCGCAACCACGCTCGACCTGACCCGGCTCTACGGCAGCCCGGTATTCCGACGCGTAGTTTTCGAAAATCGTGCGGCGGTTGTGATCAGCGATCAACTGAACGAGCTGCCGGCCGGGAAATCAGTCCGCTGGCAGATGCTGACCCGTGCGACAGCCAGTATCGACGGTGGCAGTGTCCTGACTCTGACACTCGGCGGAGTTTCGCTGCGGCTGACGGTTGACCAGCCTGTTGAATGGAAGGTTGAAGAAGCTTCCGGCCTGCTCAACCCCTGGGACTCGCCCATGCCGGATCATCGGCGCGTCTCGTTCGAACTGCCGGTGCCGGAATCACGCGAGCTGACCTGGACTGTACGCTTCGAAGCTTGAGCCGTATAACTGCGGCGGCATCAAGGTCCCGATGCCCTCCAAAACTAATGTTCACTCAACGGTTGAAAAGTGGCGTATGTCCAAATCTGTATGACAGACATTCCTGTCTGTCCAGAAACGGATAC
>CAZMGQ010000311.1:0-3323 GCA_964565855.1 uncultured Lentisphaerales bacterium
GGACTCTGCCACGTCGTCCGCATGGAGAGGGAGTCCTTGCCGACCGGGATGGCGATGCCGAGGCGCGGACAGAAGTCCTGCGTGACGGCGCGGACGGTATCGAAGAGGACGGCATCTTCGCCCGGTTCGCCACAGGCTTGCATCCAGTTGGCCGAGAGTTTGATACGGCGGCGATCGCCGACGGCGGCAGCCGCAATGTTGGTGAGGGCTTCGGCGACAGCCAGGCGACCGGCGGCGGGAGCGTTGATAATGGCTGCGGGCGGACGTTCGCCGAGAGCCATGGCTTCGCCACTGCGTGAGCGGAAACCGGTGAGAGTGATGGCACAGTCGCTGACTGGGAGCTGCCAGGGACCGACGAACTGGTCGCGATGGACGAGGCCACCGGCAGTGCGGTCAGTGGCAGTGATCAGGAAGGATTTGTCGGCCACTGACGGGAACTGCAGGACGCGGGCAAGGGCTTCTTCGGCGGAAACATTGCGCAGGTCGAGGGCGGGCAGATCCGGAATGAGGCGGGTGACATCGCGCACCATGCCGGGCGTTTTGCCGAGCAGCATGTGGATATCGAGGTCTATCGGATTGTTACCGTGGAGTGAGTCTTCGACGAGCAGGCGGCCATCGTTGCGGGTGACACCGATAAAGGCGACGGGAAAATTTTCGCGGGCGCAAATGGCCTCGAAGCGTTGGCGGTCTTCGGGCATGATGGCGAGGACATAGCGTTCCTGCGCCTCGCAACACCAGATTTCCATCGGCGAGAGGACGGGATCGAGGCTGGGGATGGCGCGCAGATCGAAGGTGGCACCGGTGGCTTCGACCAGTTCGGGACAGGCATTCGAGAGGCCGCCGGCACCGACATCGTGGATGCTGAGGATGGGATTCGCGCGGCCGAGGGCGGCACAACTGTCGATAACCTCCTGGCAGCGCAGTTCGACCTCGGCATTGGCACGCTGAACACTGTCGAAATCGAGCTGCTGTCCGTCGTCCACTGTGGCAAGAGATGAGGCCGCACCGCCGCCGAGACCGATACGCATGGCCGGGCCGCCGAGCTGGACGACAAGGGCGCCGGGGGGAATGGGCTTTTTCTCGACATGCATGCGGCTGATATTACCGAGACCGCCGGCCAGCATGATCGGCTTGTGGTAGCCACGTTCGACGCCCCGGACGGTCTGTTCAAAAGTACGGAAAAAACCGCAGAGCTGGGGGCGGCCGAAACCATTGCCGAACTCGGCTCCGCCGACGGGAGCCTCGAGCATGATATCGAGCGGGGTGGCGAGCTGGGGCGGGAAACTCTGACGCGGAGTTTCCCAGGGCTGGGGCAAATCGGGCAGGTGGAGATTTGAGACCATCAGGCCGACAAGGCCGGCTTTGGTACGGGCACCGGTACCGGTAGCGGCTTCGTCACGGATTTCGCCGCCGACACCGGTACCGGCACCGGGATGAGGCGAGATGGCGGTGGGGTGGTTGTGGGTTTCGACCTTGATGACGATATCGGCCTGGTCGGCGGTGAAATTATAGGTACCGGTAGCGGCATCGCGCTGCAGAACCTCGGCACCGAAGCCCTCGAGCACGGCGGCGTTGTCGCTATAGGCCAGAAGGGTGCCGAGGGGCGTGGCAGCGTGGGTAGTTCGGACCATGCCGAAAAGCGTCTGGTCCATGGTCTGGCCGTCGATAATCCAGTCGGCGTTGAAGATTTTGTGGCGACAGTGCTCTGAATTAACCTGACCAAACATCATCAGCTCGCTGTCGGTCGGATTATGTCTATCGGCAAGGCAGGCCTTGAGGAGATAGTCGATTTCATCGTCGGATAGGGCCAGAGCCATTTCGCTGTTGGCCTGTTCGAGTGCGGCGCGGCCTCGGGTGAGAACATCGAAGGTGCGACCCGTGGCCGGTGCGGCTGACGGGTTGCGATTTTTGAGACTGGCTGCATCGGGGTACACCGTTTCGCGCATACGGTCGTGCAGGTGCGGGAGGACCTTGCCGAGTCGAGATGAAGGTATTATGTCGTCGCCGCTTTTGCGGATGACGAACTGTATAGCGGGTTCGATACTGCGGATTTTTTCGAGGCCACAGGCGCGGAAAACTTCACGTGCCCGGGTATTCCAGGCAGTGATGGTGCCGGAGCGTGGCGCGACAAAAAAGCCGTTGTCAGTGGCGGAGGTCCGACTGGTCTGGAGCATCCAGCCGAGCAGGCGCTCTTCGGCAGAAGTCAGCGGCACGGTACTCTCGATCAGATAAACCTTTGTAGCCGTGACTTCCGGCGCAGTTGCCAGGTTCAGCTTCGAAGCGATGAGAGAGGCCAGTTTTTCAGCTTGGTCCGGGTACAGGGCAGGAGTTCCGACAGCAATAGATATGTGAAGCGACATGGCAATATTCCGGAAAACGGTGGGAAAATGACGAGTATAGCGTGAAATTGTGCGGAATGCCGCTGTTTTTTTTGCAAACTTGTCCTAGCTGGCGGCTATTTGTATAGTCAACGAACATGCCCACATCCAACCAGAGCGGCGGACTACGCCAGATTGACAGTCCTGCTACGGAATCCCGGCCGGAAGGAAGCGACTGGCTGGATGCTTTCTGGGAAACGACTCCGCCCCTCATCAGCGAGCACCTGCCGGTGCGGGGGACCTGGACACAGCAACTGCCGCGTCCTGAGCCTGGTACGGTTTTTCTCCTGCTGGCGGCATTGGCGACCGCACTCTGGCAGCAACGGCGAGGCAGGTGACCCGCTCCCGGCTCAATCCACTTCCGGATTGAAAGGGCGGGCGTAGAAGGGAAACCTGGCCGGATCGTCACCCGGCGGGATATAGCGCCAGCGGCGGTAGCGCCAGAGCCACTGTTGGGGAGTCTTGAGAATGGCCTCGCCGAGCCGATCGGCAATCCACTGAGTGACTTCTTTTTCGTCGAGCCCGTGATCGCCGGGCAGTACGCCGTGTGATTCCACACGGTAATGACCGCTCTCCAGCAGTCGGCAATGGACCACATAGATCGGGACCTTGCGGCGGATCGAAAGCAGCGCCGCGAGGCCGGAAACCGTCGCAGGCAGACCCAGGAAGTCGACAAAGATGCCGCCGGAGTTGACAGGGGTATGCTGGTCGAGCAGCAGGCCGATGAAGTGTCCCTGACGCAGGGCCCGCAGCAGGGAAACCACAACTCCCTCGCGTGGAACGAGTACCTGTCCGGCAGCGGTACGCATGTCATCCATGCGTTTGCGCGTCAGGGCACCACCCAGCGGAGCATAGACACTTGTCAGGGGGTGGCCATACACACAGGCCGTCTGCCAGGGCTGTTTCATCTGAGACATCATAAATCAGGCATGTCGTGTAATTGTG
>CAZMGQ010000312.1:0-3314 GCA_964565855.1 uncultured Lentisphaerales bacterium
TGCTGGAGGCGATGGCCTGTGGCTGTCCGGTGGTCTGTTCGGATGTCACGGCAGTGGAACAAACCGTAGGATCGGCAGCACTCAAGTTTGAGGCTGGCTCTGCTGTCGGCCTGGCAGCCGAAGTGGAACAGCTCTTGACCGATAAAGCTCTGCGTCGGGAAATGGTTATGCGTGGCTGGCGTCATGCGGCGGGATTCACCTGGCAGCGTGTGGTGATGCATGTGCAGGAGATATACCGCGAAGTTTTGAGCGGGAAAGGGAGCTGATATGAAGGCGATGACGGCCAGAGAGAGGTTGTTTGCAGCATTGGAAGGACGTTCGACCGACCGGGTACCGATCTGGCTGCTGTTCCCCTGGCATCCGGCACCGTACTATGTCGATGTCCGTCAACATCCGGCATACCGGCCGATTCATGAACTGGCGCAGCAGTATTGCATCACCCTCAACCGTCGCCACCTGTGGGCGCCGCTTTACCGGAGCGATGTCGAGTTTACACGGGCAGACAGTGCAGACCCGACGGCCTGTCACAGTCTGGTCTGGCCGGGCGGTCGGCATGAATGGCGGCAGGGTTGCAGGATGCTGGAAGAGGATTCGGATCTGGAAAAAGTGGCCGGGGTTCCGATTGAAACAGACGAAGCGGTGCTATTGCCGGCGTTGGAAAGAGCAGCAGAAATTGTGAGACGTGAACGGGAGGAGTTTCCACTCGATGCCGGTGCCATGATGCTTGATCTCGGCGAGCCGATCGGGCACATTTACCACTCGGCAAAGCTCGAATCTCTCTCGATCTGGTCTGTCACCCATCCGGCACTGGTAGAGCAGATGCTGGAAAACCTGATGCGGCGTTTGCGCATTATCTATCGTTTTGCACTCGAGAACGACCTGGCCGATGTCTATTTCTTTGTCGGCAGCGAGCTGGCCGCACCGCCTTTTGTGGGTCTCGAAACTTTCGAGCGCTGGATTATGCCTTATGCCAGCGAGTTGATCGAGCTGGTGAGGAGTTACGGCAAAAAGACGATACAGCACTTTCACGGACACATCCGTGAGATTCTGCCGGGTTTCAGAGGAATGGGACCGGATGCTCTGCATACAATTGAAGCACCTCCGGTCGGAAACTGCACCTGGACCGAGGCTTACCAGGAACTGGGTGACAACATGACTCTGATCGGCAACGTACAGTACGATGACTTCCGCTCGATGTCCGAAAATGCCATGCGCAAGGCTGTGAGGGAAGTACTCGCAGAATGTGCCGGACGCCGCCTGATTCTGTCGCCCTCAGCCGGACCTTACGATGAGTCGCCCCCGGCGACTCTGATAGAGAATTACCGCATCTTTATTGACGAAGCCTGGAAGCACGGAGCATGGGAGTTACGCTGAGCAATTGTGGCAGAGTCCGGGCTCTGCCACGCAAGTTTGTGTTGCAGCCTTTGGCAGGGGGTGTTAATTTGTTCGCATGGCTAATACAACTTCTGTCGGTAGTTTGCAGATGTCGCCTGCTACGCTCGATCTGGGTGTGGTAATTCCGGTACATGGTGATAAAAGCTGTCTGGTTGCGGCCTTGTCTGATTTATGCCGGGTGCCGTGCGGCATGTCTGGCAAGTCCCGGGGAAAATTGATGACAGAGATGCTGGCCGGAACAACGGATGTTGCCGATGGCTGAAGCAGAACAGCGCAATTCCCCAGAAGAGTTGGATGACAGCCGGAATCTGAGCCGCAAGAT
Organism: uncultured Lentisphaerales bacterium; assembly: GCA_964565855.1. Classification (GTDB taxonomy): domain Bacteria; phylum Verrucomicrobiota; class Kiritimatiellia; order RFP12; family JAZUKQ01; genus CAZMGQ01. The sequence continues at coordinate 1,718 of CAZMGQ010000312.1, forward strand.
GGCGGTGATGGTTCTGCTGTTTGCGGGCTTTGCACTGATCGGCTTTTTTTCGCCGCTGCGAAAAATGTGGTCAGTGGCTGAAGGGGTCGAGTTTATCCTCAATCTGGGCTATTGGGGTACGGTGGTGGTGGTGCTTTCCGGCACTCTGGCTCAGTTGGCCTTTTTCCCCCGTTGGCCGTTTGCGGTACTCAGCGGCCTGCTTTATGGCCCTCTGTGGGGCAGCATCCTGGGGAATGTCACCTGCACGCTGGGGGCCTGGCTGCAATTTGTGCTGGCGCGAGGTGTCATGCGAGATACAACTGCGCGCATACTTGAGCGACGGGGACGTCGTCTGCCCGATGTGACGGGAGGTCGTGCCGTGATGATTCTGCTGGGAATGCGGCTCTTTCCAATTTCGAGCTACTCAGTTACGAACCTGCTGGCGACAATGCTCAACATTTCCCACTTTACCTTTGCGGGGGTCACATTTATCGCGTCCATTCCTGCGACGGTGATGTACGCCATCTGGGGTGGGATGCTGTTCCAGCCGACGCCGACGATGATCGGCATCGCAGTTGTGCTGCTGCTGGTGATTTTTCTGGCAGCCTGGCTGTTGCGCCGCTATCGGCAAGATGAAAAAACGGCAACCACTTAGAAACATGTCGCAGTTCCAATTCCTGTGGTAGTGTTCAAACTCTGCCACGGATGATAAATATTTCACTTAAAAGCACCCGCCCCTGAAGAAGCGGTTAGCTGGCTTCGCACCTTTGCCACCATCTGGTTAATCAGTGGCGCTTCTCAAGGAATGCCAGCAATTTCAAACTTGCTCTCCCGCAGCGGACCACTCCCCCGGCATACGGCTAGATCTGCTCCGTCAGCCCACCACTTTTTAAAAAGTTCTTTGGTCAACTCGATCAACGCCTCATCCTCATCAGTCACTTCCCTCCCATCATACTCTAGCCAGCCTTTACCCAACTCCCCCTTAACCCGTATGTACTCTATCAAAACCAGCGCTTCAATAGCATCCCAACCGCTAACTTCATCTAAAAGACCTATCAGAGACGAAATAATCTGCGTTTGCTTCCACTCGTACAAACTTGTAATTTGATTTCCCCAGCGTCCTGAATTTTGCCTGATTTTATGGAGCAGAATCGCACGCTCTTCCCGGGATCCGGAACAACTATCCAAGCGATTCAACAAAAATAAATCCATCGCATCAGGCTGATATCCCCCTCCAAAGTTTCTTAAACTCCAGGTATAGAGACTTAAAACTGCCGGACGTGTTGGAGGAAAAACATACAGAGTGTGAAACACAGCTTGACTGAACACACTGTGACGCTCAACCACTCCAAATAGTGTAGCGACGGCGATTACGCCAACAACCAGGACTCCCTTGAAGAGTCGTGAACGCATAAATTTAAAATATTTCATCTGGCATTCTGCTCCTGTGTAGCTCAGTCAAAGACCTCAATTTCACGCAAAACCGCCACTTCGCCTGCTTGCGAAGAGGAGATTACGCGCAAATACTTGATCGGAATATGCGGGACAAAACGGCATATACCGCTATCGAGGTCAAATTTGCCATGTTGTATCCATTGTTCGCCGTCAGCCGATGTCA
>CAZMGQ010000313.1:0-3311 GCA_964565855.1 uncultured Lentisphaerales bacterium
TCACAGAGTATAGAAGCGCTCGGCATTGCGCGAAAAGAGGGCAGCCTGCTCGTCCAGAACAACCTCGCCGTTCCCGGAGTGATGTTCCGCCGTACTCTGCTGGACACCGTCGGCCCACTCGACGAATCGCTGCGCTATACCGCCGACTGGGACTTCTGGCTCAAGTTCGCAAAGAAACACGACCTCGTCCACCTCTCCGCCTGTCTGGCCGAATATCGCCTGCATCGTGAGGCCCAGACAGTCGGGTTTGCCGAAAAACAGACCGAATACGCCGAAAATCTGCGCCGCGTACTGGAGCGACATCTCGGGGCACTCGATACGCTCAACCGCCGGAAGGCCTCCGCCTTCCGTGCGATGGCGAATCTGGGGGTCACGACAAACCTCTGGCTGGCCTCCCGCATTACGGCCCAACCTCTGCCTCTGGTCATTCTCACACGATCCTTTCAAGTTACCGGAATGTGGCGTAGCCTGCGCTATCTCCGGCTTTCCCGCATCGGCCCACGGACACTGGCCCGACTGCGGGCACGCATTCATTTACCCCTTCCTCCGTAGGAGCACCCATGAACAAAGTCAAACGTTCTCTCCTGCTGACCACATCCCTCCTGCTGGCTTTTCTGGTGCTCGCCGCACTGCTCTTCGCCTTGCCGCTGGCAGCCGCTTTCCGGACCGACTCGGGTCAACTGCTCCACGCCTGGAGATCACGCACATTTTTCAACGTCTTTCCAGTCATAGTCATCGCCCTGCTGGCTGCCACGGCATTCAGTTGGTACTGGATCGGACGGTTGCTGGCACCGCACCCAGGCAAAGTCGCACGCTGTCTGCTCGCCCTGCGTCCCCTGCTCATGCTGCCAGCCATCGTTTGCGGCGGCTATCTGGCACCCTGGATCGGGCTCACCGCCTCCGGTCTGATTCTGCCTTACGGCACGGCACTGATCGCGGCCTGGACACTCGAAAACCTGCTGGGTGACTCAATCCGCACCGGAGTTTCCAGCCATCGTCACCAGATTTTCTCCTGGTCCATTCTCGCCTATGGAATTTTCATCTTCGCGGCGGGGCTACATTTTAACAAAAAAATCGGCACCCGCAGCGGTGATGAAGTTCACTATCTGATCCAGCTCCAAAGTCTGATCGACGACGGTGATCTCGAACTCTCGAGCGAGATGGCTTCGACAATCGCAGAACACGGACACTCCTGTCTTGCCTATTCGCATATTATCGAAAATACCGAGGGAAAGCTCTATAGCTACCATGCCTTCGGCCTGCCACTGCTCGCCTGGCCCTTCGGCTATTTGGGGGCCGTCGGTCGCCAACTGATCCTGGCGATCATTGCGGCCCTGGCTGTGGCTGGCTGCCGGGCGGCCTGCCTCGCAGCCAAAGCATCACCCAAGTCCGCCGCCATCGTCACCTGGACTCTGGCTTTCTCATACGTCTGGGCCATGTACAGCACGCGTTTTCTGCCCGAGACTCTGGGTTGCGGGCTGATCGCCTGGGGCTGCTGGACCCTGGCTGCCCAGAACGAACGCCGCTGGACGGCGACGCTGGTAGCCGCACTCTGCTGCGGCTTTCTCCCCTATGCCCATGTCCGCTGGGCGCCACCCAGTCTGGTGATCGCGGCTTTTTTCGGTTTTGAGGGTCTCTTCTTAAAAGGAGAGCGCCCCCGGGCCAAGTTTGCGCGACTCTGCGCTTTCAGTGCCATCTATGCCGCTTTCGGCTTCGGCCTGCTGAAGATCCACGCCACGCTCTATTCCGGTTCGCAAGCTTACAACTACGAGAAAATTCTTTTCGACTATCCCATGGCCATGTGGGGGATGTTTATCGACCGGCGGGGACTGCTGGGACTGCTACCGGCATTGCTCTGGATGGTTGTCAGCATTCCTTCTTGTCTCACTCTGGGGCGACGCTCTGCCTTGCGGGCCACAGAATCGGGAGCGATTTTGGCCGTCACGCTGATGACTTCATGCACGACAACGGCCGCCTTGTCCGGTGCTTGCATCCCGGGGCGCTATTTGCTCACCGCCGTGCCTGCACTGCTGCCACCCGCGGCACTTGTGCTCTCCCGCTGCCCCCGGCCGGCCCGTATTTGGTATTACTTCCTTGCCGCCATGCCGGTGCTCTTCTACGCCTTCGTAGGCTCATGGATCAGGGGATCACCGGCTGCATTCTTGCGGGTGCCGGAAAAACTGCGCGAATACATCGGCTTTCACACCTACTGGGAACCCCTGCCCTCCATCATCCACAACCACGCCCCTGCGGCCATCACCTGGGCATCGGTCTTCGTACTCGCACTTGTGCTCTTCTCGGCCCTGCTGATTGCCGGTCGGAAGAGACCGCACCTCGTCACGGTTCTCGCCACAGCCGCTTTGGTGGTGGCACTTGCGGCTGGATTCAAGTCCGATGCCCTTGAAAACGGCCACCGCAATACCAGCCTCTTTCTGCTTTCAAAAGACCACCCGTGGAAATGCTTCTTCCTCGGAACACGAGAGCCCGAACCGGAAATATTCACCACGTTGAGCGGCGCTCCCCCTGTGCGTCCTTATCCCCTCACCACACTCAGCGACCGGAACAAGCTGCCCGAAGAACCTGCCAGCTTTCTGTCTCTCAAGCAAATACCCTTCAACGACTGGGACGGACGCAACATTCGCTGGCATGTGATCCGCCCCAATCAGATCCGGCACAACTTCAATGGATACTTCGCTTTTCGCGTTGTGGGCCGTGTTAACAGGGGCCAGGCGCGTTTCGCTGTCCGGCAGGGTGCCTTTTCTCTTGAAGAAGACCACGTTCTCGGCGAAGGAAACTTCGATTTTACATGGGTCGTGCGGACACGAAAGGGTCGAGGTTTCACCAATACGATTATGTCCCTCGAAGGGGAAACAGGTGAGGTCGTGGTGGATTATGTTCAGCTCGCCCCATTTTCACCGCACATGCTCACCTCGGGCTTCTACTTCACACCATCCACACAGATTCGCGACCTCACCGGACTCAGTACCGACGGCCCCCTCCGATAGACAATAACCTGTTTTTGACGACAGAGTGCTGCATGAGCATACAAGCATAAGAGGTCTTTCGCCCAAGGCAGACAACCGTAATCTTCCAAACATAACGCCAGGTTACAGAGCAATCACATGGTGACGGATGGTTGACCGTAATCTTGCAAAGAGAATGCCAGATTACGGCGAGATTATAGAGCGTGGCAGTGTCTGGACTCTGCCGCCGCTGCATAAATCACGACTGTATAGCCGTAATAAAGTTTTTTATTACCCGTAACTCCCAGTTTTGGTGAATACTGAAAGCGAGATGAAGTGAATATCTTG
>CAZMGQ010000314.1:0-3299 GCA_964565855.1 uncultured Lentisphaerales bacterium
GGCCAGGTAACAGCGGGCGGATTCGACGCTGCGGATACCGGGCGATGGCGGCAGCCACTCGGGCAGTTCGGCAGGTGGCGGGTCGGGGCGTTCCCAGCCGCGGCAGGGTACGACACGCAGACTGAGTGTCAGACCGAGCTGATTCCGGAGCCATTGGGCGGTTTCGCCGGGTGTCATGCCATAGGCCATCGGTAGTGGCGCATCGGCGACGAAGTTGCGCCAGTCGGGTTCGAGCGGCGGCCCATCAACGATATTGGCGGTCGGGATGGGGCGATCAGCCACCATGACCGCAATATCAGCTTCGGCGGCGGCTTCCATAGTGCGACGCAGTGTGGCGAGATAGGTGTAGCAGCGGGCACCGAGATCTTGAAAGTCGACTATGATTACATCGATTCCCTCCAGCATCTCAGGTGTCGGTTTGCGGTACTTTCCATATAGCGAGTGAATCGGGATCTGCCATTCCTCGTGCAGGCTGCTGCCGGTGAGTTCGCCGGCTCCTAGAAAGCCGAAAAAGCCATGTTCGGGGCCGAAGAGGGCGACGAGATTCTCGCCGATCGCTTCCCGCAAGGCCTGGGCGCTGGTGGCTCCGCTGGTGGTGACAGCCGCCTGATGGCTGAGGAGGGCGACCCGCTGTCGGTGCAAAAGGTGGGTCTCATGTTTAAGCAGGTTTTCGATGCCGAGAAGAAATTGCATTTGGTTTTCCTGTAAACGTGACAGGTGTTTGGGCGGCTCGTGGGGACACTCGTTCTCCATCAGGTTGCCGGACGGCGGGCGACGAAAATGACGCTGATCGGGACAGCCAGCAGTTTCTCGTCGGGTTCGCCCCAGTCGTCGCTGGTATAGGGTGGGGTCGAACCGGGCGGCAGGGGGCGGGGCTCCACCAGGGCGACAACATCGAGTCCAGCTGCCCGTAACCAGCCGAACCATTCGCCGAGCGGCCAGACGCGTGAACAGGCTGTGCCATATTCGTCATCGCGCCGGTCTTCGGGTGGTTCGAAGTAGCTGGTGAGAAACAGACCGCCGGCATTTTCATTGCCGAAATCATCGTCGAGACCGGCGATTTCGATCCACTCACCATTGTAGAGCGGGTGGACCGTGGAGAGTACGAGGCTGCCTCCGGGTTTGAGCCGGGTGGCGATCTGGCGGATGATGGCGGCGGGATCGGTGACGAACTCGAAGGCGTGGGAGCTGTGGATGAGGTCGAACTGATCTGTGACCTGTTCATGAAAACCTTCGAGTGATGCTTCGATAAACTTGACTTCGACTCCGGCTGCGGTGGCAAAGTCGCGGGCATGGCGCAACTGGGCGGAAGAGATATCGACAGCCGTACAGATAAGTCCCTGACGGGCCAGCCAGATGCTGTTCTGGGCCCCGCCGCAGCCCAGTTCGAGTGCGGTCTGACCGGCAACGAGAGGTGGCAGGAGTTGCAGGGTGCTCTCGCCGGGTATTTGCGGACCGTAGTGATAGTCGTCGTGTGAGATGCGGGTAATGCGATGATAATCATCCGACAGGGTGTCCCAGTAGCGACGTTGGGCAGCGGTGTGTTTTTTCATGATTGTAGAGCAGGTTTTATTCGACCCAGCGGACAAAAGTGCCGGTGGTTCGATTGAAAACGAAGGAAATGTGATGTTGCGGGAAGTCGAGCCCGTCCGGCTGACCGGTTGCCACACCGCCGAAGGCTGAGGAAGAAACGGTGAGCTGCGGGGCGAGGTTGAGCAGTGCCTGAGCCGTGGCGGGATCGGGAATGGTGCGGGGACCGACGAAGAGAGTGGCAAGGGAATCGGAGTCGATGGACGGACAGACGAGGTTGTTGCGGCGGGCGGTGCGGATGGTCTGTAACATACGGTCGCGGGTTTCACGTTTGATGCCGTTGCCGCTCATCAGTATGGCCAGCACTGGCAGACTGGCGGTATTGACGTTGACCAGACCGCTGCCGTGAACCGTGGCATGGGGTGCGATACGTTCGAGCAGTTCGCGCTTGAGCTGGGGGATGGCTGCATAGAACTCCAACGCGGCGGGCGGAGTTTCCTGCTGGTCGCGCCAGGTGACGACGATGCGTGCCAGTTCGGCGGCTGGGTCGGGCGGTAGGCTGGCGGCCTGTTGCAGCAGGGAACTCCAGACCGGCTGGCTGGCCTGGTTGAGGTTGATGCGTGACTCGGCATCGTAAAGCGGCAGCGGCTGACCGCTGACCCAGGGCTCGTCGAGCGAATCGACGCCATTGGTATCGCTGAGCAAATGGTGGAGCGACAGGGCGATGGCGGAACGGGCGGCATCGCGGGCGTTGGCGCGGCGGATCTGATCGCTGGCGGACTGATTGCGCAGGCGGACCGTGACGGCTGTCGTGAGTACCAGTGAGATGATCAGGGTGACGATGGGCAGGATCAGGATCAGGATGCCGCCGTGGTTGCGATCCGTGAGGCTACTCGCCCTCCAGGAGGTCTTCGACTGACGGTTCATTGCAAAGTCGTCTCCCATGGCAGAGGTTCATCCTGTGGAACCTGGGCCGGAGCCAGTTCGCAGATCATGACCCGTTCGGCGATGTCGGCGATTCTGACCCGGATGGCGAGCGGCAGGCGGGCATCGGGATCATCCCAGTCGGATTGAGCATTTTCAAGCTCCGGCACGGGAGCTTCGGCTGGCAGGTAAGCGAGCTGAAAGCCGGGAACCGGGGCAAAGATCGTAAAACTTTCGCGACTGGTAGTTGAGTGGTCGAAGGCGGGGCGGAGGGTACGGGTAACTGTGGCAGTGGCGGGATCGTAACTCCAGGTGACTTGTCTGGGATGGGAGGGCAGTGCGGGGTCGGCGGGGTCGGGCTGGAGCAGTAGCGCATGCAGCGAGTTGGCCGAGCCTACGCAGGGGGAATCGGGTTGCGTCTGGAGCGAGGCGATATCACGTTCGAGCCGGGCCAGCAGCTCAAGCGCCGTCTGGTGCTCGCGATGAGTGGTGCTGAGACGAGTCCAGGTGGCGAGGGTCGAGTGCAGTGCGAGTGTGGCACTGGTCGCCACTAGCAGACCGAGCAGGATGGCGATCAGGAGTTCGACGAGGGTGAAGGCGCGGCTGGTGGAGTGGCGTCGGCAGGGCGCGGCTTTGCCCTCAGGTTGGCGGGGAGATAGGAGACTCATGGCTCTGGGTCGGAGCGGGGTGGGAGCATGAGGGTGGCGGAGCTGGTTAAGTTGGTGCCACGGATCAGTTGCACTGCGAGCTGATCGGGCGTCTCGTTGTCGCCGGCGGTGAAGCGGATCTGGCTGCGGGTGGTGCCATCCGGCTCGCGGACGGTACTGCGCGGTGCTGGCGGGGTC
>CAZMGQ010000315.1:0-3293 GCA_964565855.1 uncultured Lentisphaerales bacterium
CGTGCGTGATGAGGCGCTGCAATGGACGGGGGGCGGATTGTGTTGTTGTGGAGCCGGTCTGCGGCCAGCCCAATGGGAGGATGATGGAGCTGTTGAGCATGATCGAGGCGCTCAAGCGGGCTTCGGCTGCGCGGGTGACGGCGGTGATGCCCTTCTACGGCTATGCCAGGCAGGATCGCAAGGATCAGCCACGGGTGCCGATCACGGCCAAGCTCGTGGCCAATCTGCTGACGGCGGCCGGGGCTGGGCGGGTTTTGACGATCGACCTGCACGCGCAGCAGATCATGGGATTTTTCGATATTCCGGTTGATCATCTCTATGCGGCGCCGGTGATTGTGAAGTACCTGCGCGAGAAGGAACTCAAGCGTCCGGTGATTGTGGCTCCCGACACGGGCGGTGTGAAGCAGGCTTATGCCTATTCGCAGATGCTGGGCTGCGGCCTGGCGATTGTGGCCAAGCAGCGCAAGGGGCCGAACGATGTTGAGGCCTACAGTCTGGTTGGCGACGTGGCCGACTGTGATGTGGTGATGGTCGATGATCTGACGACGACCTGCGGCACCCTGACTTCGGCGGCGAAGATCGCCAAGGAACATGGTGCGCGCAAGATTTATGCGGCGGCAACGCATGGCCTGATTACGCCACTCGGAGCGGAACGGCTGCGTGCATCGTCGATCGAAGAGCTGGTGGTGACGGATACTGTGCCGCAGAATCCGATTGCCGATGTTAATTTTACGGTTTTGTCGGTGGCCGAGTTGTTGGGCGATGCCATTCAGCGCATTCACAACAATCAGTCCGTGAGTTGTCTTTTTAAAATGTAAAACCATGGCCTGCGGTTGCGGGCGGAGAGTAACGAGACATGTCAACAGAAATCAAGGTAAACGCAGAATTGCGCGAAAAAAGAGGTTCATCGGTGTCGCGCCGGTTGCGCCGGGCCGGTTCCGTGCCGGCAGTTCTGTCGCAGAGCGGTGGTCAGTCAACGATGTTGACGCTCGACGGCCATGCTTTTGAACAGATGCTGAGCCGTTATGTCGGTGAGAACCTGATTGTGACCCTGATAGTCAAAGATGATGAAACGCTGGCACTGCTGCACGAGGTGCAGCGTCATCCGGTGACCGGCAAAGTGCTGCATGCTGACTTCAGCGAAGTGGCCCGTGATGTGGAGCTGACGATTGATCTGCCGCTGGTATTGATCGGCGAGCCTGTGGGCGTCAGCACCGAAGGTGGCATTCTTGAACAGGCGCTGCACACGATCAGCGTCTCGTGTCTGCCGGGTGATGTGGTCGAGGCTTTCGAGATTGAGGTCGGCGAGTTGAAGCTCGGCGATGTCCTCTCGGTCAGCGACCTCAAGCTGGGCGATGCCTTCACCATTCTGACGCCGATTGAACTGGCGGTGGCGACTGTGGCCGCGCCGCGTGTTTCGACGGCGGATGATGCAGACGAGGATGATGACGCAGAGGCTGCTGTTGCGGCTGACGGCGAGGCAGAGTCTGAGGCGGCTGAGGAATAGTGGCAGGCGGCGGCCGGTGCCGCCGGGTGCCCGCAGCAGGGCCGGAACGGAAGCTTTTGTGAAACTGATCGCAGGTCTAGGCAATCCAGGGCGCGAATATGCGAACACACCGCACAACGTTGGTTTTGCGGTGACTGATCTGCTGTGCGAACGTCTGGAAGGCCGCTGGCATCTGGAGCCGCGTTTCAAGGGGCGGGTGGCCAAGGTCACTCATTCCGGCGAAACGCTGCTGCTGGTGCAGCCTCAGACTTTCATGAACGCCAGTGGTGACAGTGTCGGTGCGATTGCCAACTACTTCCGGATCGGTCCGGAGGATCTGGTGGCGGTGCTCGACGATGTCGAACTGCCCCCCGGTCGTTTGCGTATCCGCCCCCGTGGCGGTGATGGCGGGCACCGTGGTCTGGCCTCGCTGATTATCGAATTTGGGACCGACCGTTTCGCCCGGGTGCGGATCGGAGTCGGTCGTGGCGCTCATGTCCGGGAGGGACAGAGTCTGGTGGGGCACGTCCTGGGACGTCTCCCACCCGAAGCTCAGGAGGCTGTTGACCGTGTTCTGCCGGTTGCAGCCGACGCCGTGCTCGAGACTATCAGCTCCGGGACGAGTGTCGCCATGAACAAGTACAATGGATACGGTGTCGAAGCTGCGCACGAAACCGCTACCCCTGCCGAGGGGCCGGACGGCGTACTCGTGCCAGAAGAACAAGGGACAAACCATGTTGAAAAAGTATGACGGTCTGTTTATCTATGTCGGGGCTCTCAAAGACGAGGCTCTCGATCAGGCGGTTGAAAGGACGACTGCCGAAATCACACGTCTGGGTGGCGAGATTGAGGAGATCGAGAACCTCGGTCGCCGCACCTTTGCCCGCCAGTTGAAAAAGCGCGACAATGGCGTTTACATTAAGGTACGCTTCCAGTTGCCGCCGGATCAGGTCACGCCGCTGCTGGCCCGTTATCGCCTGAGCGGTGATGTTTTCCGCGTGCAGATTCTGGTACGTGACGAACGTTTTGACGCTGCCAAGGAAGCTGACCAGGAGCGTCGGGCTGCCTACCGGGCTGCCCAGGAAGAAGCTGCCGAGGCTGCTGCTGAAGCCGCCGACGCGGAAGTAGAAGAAGCGGGAGCGGATCTGGAGCCGGCAGAAGTTGGCGCAGCCACCGTGTCGGTGGAAGATGAGGCTGCCGACAGCGACGACTGATCAGCAAACTGTAAAAACGGGAGGTAAGAATGTCAGGCTACAACCGGGTGATACTGATGGGGAATCTGTGCCGCGATCCAGAGCTGCGCAAAACCCCCGGCGGTCTGTCAGTCGTGGAGTTGCGGCTGGCAGTCAACGAGACTTTCCGTAATCGCACCACCAACGAACGGGTCGAAAAGACCTGCTTTGTGGATGTGGTAGTCTGGCACCAGCAGGCCGAGGTCTGCAGCCAGTACCTTTCGAAGGGGCGGGCAGTGCTCGTCGAAGGTCGTTTACAGTACGATGAGTGGAAAAATCAGCAGGGCGAAACCCGTAATCGTTTGCGGGTCCAGGCGGATCGGGTCCGTTTCATCGGATCGGGCCGCAGCGTCAGCGGCCAGAGCGAGAGCACTGAAGACGGCTTTGCCAGAGCCGCCCCGGCAGCTTCGCCGCAGCCTGCTGCCAGTCCGGCTGCTACCGAGCCCTCCCCGGCGGGAGGCGGCGGCAGTGTCGGAGAGCCCGGCGACGACGTTTTCGCCGATTTGCCCGAAGAGGATATTCCGCCATTTTAATGGCAAAACACTATCAAGAAAAAGAGGAACCTATGGCTAGAC
>CAZMGQ010000316.1:0-3271 GCA_964565855.1 uncultured Lentisphaerales bacterium
CCCCCAGCGGCAACTTTGTCTGTGTCGCCCGCTGCGGCGTGACCGGCAAGCTCCTCGCTCCGCCCAATCACCACAGTTTTACTGAAAAAGTAACCGAGATGCTGCGGGGCGAGTGCAAGCACATGACGGAGGAAGCCTATCGGGCACGCATCGAAATGGTGCACGACGAAGCTGCCGTCGAAGAATGGCGCGAGGCCAGCCGCACGACGACCGCCTACCGGCGCAAAACTGCCGAAACTGCCGCTGCTGAGAAATCGACAGCAGAGAGCAAAGCCAAGGCGTCTGACACTCCTGAAGAGACGGATACCGCGCCCGCTGCGACTGAACCTGCTGCCGTTGAGGACGCAGAAACTGCGACTGCCGACGTTCCCGCAGAAGCGGATACTTCGCCAGATACGGCTGATCCTGCTGTTGTTGGAGAGGACGACTCTGTTGGCATGGTCGCCGAGCCTGCTACTGAGGAAGAAACTGCACCCGCAGCCGCCCCCCTCCTGCAGCGTGAGGAAGCCGATGCCATTTTTGCCGCCGAAATTGTTCCGACCCTGCTGAGCCGTACCCGGCGTACCTCCTGTCCGCACGCCGTGGCCATGCGTCTGAACGACCCGCAGCTCGCCGCTGCCGTCCGTCAGGCCTGGCAGCGCGAAAAACGCTTTCCGCTCTCGCTGCTCGTCGCCCTGCGCGGTGCCCTGCGTCACAAACGTCTGCATGTCTTCCGTGCCGGCCCCGACCGGGGAATCGATTTCGTTATTTCCCGCGCCCCGATGCCACTCAATACCGAACATGCCGTGCCGGAACTGAAGATGATTATCGACCAGTTCACGCACAATCCCGTGATCAGTCGTGATGAGCTGCTCGCCGGTCTCGGTATCTCGCCGGAAGGCCCCTGGAGCGACGAGGATAAGGCCTATATCGAGCAACTGCGCTGGGTCACCGAACGCGGCCACATTATCGAATACTATAACGGCCTGCTGGCCCTGCCGGGCGACCGTCCGGCCTATCGCAACCTGCCTTCCTGAGCCGGACCGGACGCGCCCGAAATAACCGTCAAATATGCTGCCATTTCCTCTTTTTCTGGCACTCAGATACCTGAAACCCCGCCGCAACTTCACTTCGGTGGTCACGCTGATCTCCGTCCTCGGAGTTCTGCTCGGTGTAGCGATTCTCGTGATCGTCCTCGCCGTCATGACCGGCTTCGGCGACATGTGGCGCGAAAAAATCCTCAGCTTCAAAGCCCACGTCGTGGTCGATCACGTCTCGGGCTATATCGAGGATATCGACGAGGTCTGTGCCGTTGCCGAAGCGGTTGATGAGCGCATCACCGCCCTCTGTCCCTCGATCCAGACACCGGTCATGGTGCGGCATGATGACATCATCAAGACGCCCATCGTGATCGGACTCGACCCCGTCCGGGCCGGCATGTTCGATCAGGTGCGCCAGCGCACCAGCGGACAGTTCGATATCACGGATCGTAACTGTGTCATGGGTGCCGACCTCGCCTGGGAACTGCGCATCAACCGCCAGTCGGAACTGCTCGTCTACTCACCGCTCAACCTGATCTCGCCCGACGAACTCTACCTGCCCGATGAGCTCAACGTCAGCGGCGTTTTCGATATGGGCATGCGCGATTACGACAGCATCTTCATCCTGACTTCGCTCGATACCGCTCGCGACCTGATCGGCAAGATCGACGACGGTGCCCAGAATATCCAGATCCAGGTGGAGAACCCCGAACAGGTGCAGGAAGTCGCCAGCCGCCTGCGCGTCGCCCTCGGCCCGCGCTTTCGTGTCCAGACCTGGCAGGAGGTCGACAGTGTGCTCTTCAACGCCCTGCGGACCGAAAAAACCATGATGTTTGTGCTGCTGGTCTTCATCACGATCGTGGCCGTCTTCTGCGTCACCAATACTCTGATTGTGATCACAATCCAGAAGACCCACGAGATCGGCCTGCTCAAGGCTCTCGGCTTTTCCTCGCGCCATCTGATGGGCGCCTTCCTGCTGCATGGCCAGATCCAGTGTATCGCCGGCACTGTCCTCGGGGTTCTGACCGGCTGGCTGACGCTGCGGCACCTCAACGATATCGTGCGCTTCCTCACCCGCTGGAATGTCGAGGTCTTTCCCAAGGAAATCTACATGTTCACCGAGATCCCCTGGAAGATCGTCCCCGGCGACGTCGCCCTGACGGTCGTTTCGGTCTATCTCTTCTGTGCCCTCGCCAGCCTCCTGCCGGCCTGGCGTGCGGCCCGCATGGACCCCGTCAAAGCTCTGCGTCAGGAGTAAGCACCCCATGCAACCAGCCCTCTCCGCCCGCAACGTGCATAAAACCTACCGTCTGCCCCACAAGAGTGTGGCGGTGTTGCAGGGTGCCAACCTCGAGATCGCCCCCGGTGAACGTGTCGCCATTGTCGGACGTTCCGGCGCGGGCAAATCGACGCTGCTGCATGTACTGGGCGGACTCGATACACCTGATTCGCGCGAGAGTCGCATCCAACATTTCGGCACCGATCTCTATCGGCTCTCGCCGCGCCGCCGCTCTGCCCACCGGGCGGCCAATGTCGGCTTTGTGTTCCAGTCTTACCACCTCCTGCCCGAGATGGATATTGTCGAGAACGTCATGCTGCCCGCCTTTGCCATCGGCTCCCGCCGTGGCTCGTCCGCCCGTCAGCGGGCGCGTGAGCTGCTCGAACAGGTCGGCCTCGGCGACCGGCTCTGCCACACGCCGCTCGAGCTCTCCGGCGGCGAACAGCAGCGCGTCGCCCTGGCACGCGCTCTGATGAACTCGCCGCGCCTGATCCTGGCCGACGAACCGACCGGCAACCTCGATACCTCTACCGGCACTCAGGTACTCGATCTGCTCTTCACCCTCTGCGCCGGCCATGCGCTGGCGATTGTAACCCATTCGCCCGAAATCGCGCGTCGCTGCGACCGGACCCTGCGCCTCGAAGAAGGCCAGCTCAACGAAGCCTGAAGCGGTGCCGAGACGCCGGTGCTTGACTGTCGGGGTGGTGGATCGCACAATAGGGGCTGATTGAGTCGACTGGACTGGCTCTTAATTAAAGGTGTAAAAAATGCAGGAATGTAAGGAAAGACGTGCAGCGGTTTTGCGGACTGTAACGGTGGGTGGCAGCGGCGCTGACATAGTCGGCATGACCGGCCGGGATATTCAGTTGGCGATCAATGCTCTGGCCTATCAGGGCGGTGGCACGGTACGGCTTGGCAAAGGTGTGTTTCTGCTGAGCGACAGTGTAAGGATGCGTCCGGGTGTGTCGCTCGT
>CAZMGQ010000317.1:0-3268 GCA_964565855.1 uncultured Lentisphaerales bacterium
GGATAGAAATGGTCCTCGAAGACATGCAGGCCATTCTGGCACTGACATTCGTTGGCCACGCCGGGACCGCAGATTTCGGACAGGCCGTAGATATCGTAGGCGGTGATGCCGGCATCTGATTCGATCCGCTGGCGCATTTCGTCGGTCCAGGGTTCGGCACCGAAGATGCCGATACGCAGCGGCAGTTCGCGCATATCCACTCCGAGCTGCTGGGCGGTTTCGATCAGGTGCAGGAAGTAGCTCGGGGTGCAGCAGATGACAGTGGAACCGAAGTCGCGCATGAACATGATCTGACGCTCGGAATTGCCTCCCGAGACCGGGACAACTACGGCTCCGATACTCTCGGCACCGTAGTGCAACCCGAGACCGCCGGTGAAGAGGCCGTAGCCATAGGCATTCTGCACGATGTCGCCGGCGATGCAGCCACTGGCGGCGAGGCTGCGCATGACGCCATCGCGCCAGACATTGATATCGTTTTGCGTATAGGCGACGACGATCGGCTTGCCGGTGGTGCCGGATGAGGCGTGGAAGCGGACCAGATCCTTGAGTGGTCGGGCGAAAAGCCCGAAGGGATAGGTATCGCGCAGATCGGACTTGACGGTGAATGGGAGCAGTGCGATATCTTCCAATCGCCGGATATGTGAGGGACGCAGGCCCCGTTCGTCCATCCGCTGGCGGAAGAGTTCGACGTTGGCATAGGTATGTTCCACCAGCGATTGCAGACGATGCAGTTGTAATGCCTGCAACTGTTCGCGTGGCAGAAAATCCATGGCCGAGACAGGATTGAGGGGACTGTCGGCGTCGTTCCAGTTAGCCGAAAACATAATAAAACGCTCCAGGTTGGAAAGTCCGGCGGTTCAAAAAATGCCGCCGGTAAAATATCAGTTGGTGGGTGTGGTTTCTCCGGCCGGAACGGCGGGGGCCTGGCGGCTGCGTGTTTTTATGAGGTAGATGCAGCCGATGGCTACGGCCAGCAGGGGGACTCCGATCAACGGACGGTATCTCAGCCAGGCGATGGCAATCCAGATCAGCGACCAGGCGATGCCGAAAACGCCACTGACAAAGCCGATGCCGGCTCCGACGATTGTGCCCAGAAACGGTATGACTTTGGCGAGGGCCTCGAAGATGCCGAGGATTGCCCGCAGGCCGGCACAAACCACAATCACCCCGACCAGACGCAGAAGCCAGGTCTGCATTTTGTTTTCCTGCTGTTCGTGGGCGAACATTTCGTCGATCGAGACAATGCCGTCCTCCAGGCGGGAGATGGTTTTGCCGTTTTTGGCAACATAGCGGCCGAAGGTCTGACCGTTGACCTGACCGATCAGAGAGACATCGTGCGGCAGGACGCGGGTAAAGGAAACGCGCAAATCGCCGACAGCGGGACTGGCGGGCGACTGGCCGAAGTACACCGTGGCACCGCTGACGTGGACCCGGGGTGAGTCGGTTGCAGAAGCGACATCGGGCGCGGGGCTGGTGGCCTCATCGGGGGTTGCAGCAGAGTCGTCGGCTTCTTCTGTCTCACCAGCCTCGGGCGCTGCAACAGGGGCGGCAGCGGCGGTTGTGGCTGCTTCAACTTTGGGGATCTGCGGATGCTGGCGGATAGTTGCTTCCCAGGCTGTTATCTGGTCTGCCGGCGGATTGACATCGGCCGCTTCGGCACCGCCGATCTGTTCGATAAAGAAAGAGGGCAGCTTGTAGGCACCGAAAGAGACATCTTCTGCAAATTGGCGTGCGTCACTTATTTCGAGCCAGACGTAGTTGCTGGCCTGATATTCGGGATCCTTGAAGTTGCGTGAGTTGACCGGACTGTGAGACCAGTCCTTGTTATAGGTATAGGTAGTGGTCTGTTCCTGACCGCCGCCGAGCTTGTCGCGCTTTTCGGTGCGGGAACTTTCCTTCCACTGGAAATATTCGACATTGCGCCGCAGGGCGATGGCGTTTTCGCTGATGCCGAAGGAGGAATCGGTGAGAACCTCATCGGTCGCGGCCGGGGCACTGGCATGGATCAGCTTGCCTTCGAGTTCCGGATCGACAGTACTGACATCGCTGACCGCCACTGCGACACCCTGAGCCTCCTGCACGGCACGGATCAGTTTGACAAAGTTGCCTTCGTTCCAGAAAAGCAGGATCGTACCGCCGATAAACATGACGACGCCGGCGACGATTCCTTTGAGGGCATTGCCCAGGCGGCCACCGTAGCTGGTGGATGTTTTTTCGACGTATGCCATGATTTGTTCCTTTGGTTGAATCTGCTGTCGGCAAATGCTGATGCGGCTTCTACTGTACGTGCAAGCCGCTGGTGATGCTGAGGACGGCCATCATGATACTGATGGCGACAAAACCGATGATGACCGCCACGACAAAGATCAGGATCGGTTCGAGGGCGGTCGTGAAAATGGCGACATTCTGGTCGAGTTCCGACTCGTAACGCTTGGCCACATGGCCCAGGGCCGAGGGCATATCGCCGGTCTGTTCGCCGATAGCGATCAGGTCGATCAGCATGGGTGGAAAAACTCCGCCGGCGGCCAGCGGCCCGGAAATGGTGGTGCCGTCGGTAACCCGGCCACGGGCCTTGTCGAGTTCGTCGCTGATGACGGCGTTGTTGACGGTCTGGCTGGTGATGCGCAGGGCCGTCAGGATCGGGACACCGTTTTCCAGCAGCGATTGCAGCGTACGGGCGAAATTGGCGTAGATACTGCTGGCGACGATGCCGCGGATCAGCGGGGTACGCAGTTTGAGCCGATCCCAGCGGCGGCGTCCGGAGGGGGTTTTAATGTGGCGGTTGATCCCGATGCCGAGCAGGATCAGCACGATCAGCATCACCACGCCGTAGCGGGTCAGCCAGTTGCTCATGCCCAGCAGGAGGCGGGTCATGGTAGGCAGCCCCTGGGGGCCCATCTGGTCGAAGATCGACTTGAACTTGGGCAGGATAAAAGTGATGGCGAAGATGGCCACTCCGAAACCCATGACGAGCACGATAACCGGATAGACCATGGCCGAAACCATGCGCTGGCGCAGGTTCTGCATCCGCTCGAAGTGTGTGATCAGGCGGTGGAGCACTTCCGGCAGGGCGCCGCTGGCTTCACCCGAACGGATCATGTTGACATAGATCGGGGTGAAGATGCGCGGGTGCTGGTTGAGTGCATCGGAGAAAGTGGCACCGCCGACGATGGCGTCACGCAGCGAGGCGATAATCTGGCCGCGGCCGCTGCCTTCGGCCCGCCCGACGAGAACGTTGAGGGCGTTGCCGAGCGTCATGCCGGCTTCG
>CAZMGQ010000318.1:0-3244 GCA_964565855.1 uncultured Lentisphaerales bacterium
GTGGACGTCTGTATGACAGACATTCCTGTCTGTCCAGAAACAGATACTTGGACTGCATTTGTGACAGGCAAGAATGCCTATCCTACATTTTTCCAGCGGGCGCTTGTGGCCAACTGTATGACAGACATTCCTGTCTGTCCAGAAACAGATACTTGGGCTGCATTTGGGACAGGCAAGAATGCCTATCCTACATTTTTCCAGCGGGTGCTTGTGGACGTCTGTATGACAGACATTCCTGTCTGTCCAGAAACAGATACTTGAACTGCATTTGGGACAGGCAAGAATTCCTGTTCTACATTTTAATTGACGCTGACTCTGAAGCTCTCGATCGGCATCTCACTTTGCCAGAGCGGCAGCCTGTCTGCCGGGCCGGTGATCGTGATCAGGGGTGGCTGACGTGCCGCAAGGTTATTGAGCTTGGCCCAGAGGGTAGTATCGCCCCAGAATTGTGGCGGTGCATCCTCTGCGGCCACATGACGGAAGATCTGGCCGGGCGTGCTGCATCCCGCACGAACTGCTGCCAGAGCCAGAGTTTCCAGGCGACCCAGTCCGGTTGATGGATCGGGCAGTTCCTGCAGCCAGCGGGCTGCTGCCGCCGGTATGTGGGGCAGGGGAGCCCCAGTCAGAGCGGCCAGCCAACGTAAAGCGGCCCGATCCTGCAAGGCAAAAGCCCGGTCCACTTCTCCGGCAAACTCAAACTGCGCAGCCGTCACAGTCTTGCGCTGATCATAAAGCGAAGCCAACTCTGCGGCAGTCAGTTGACCGAGTCCATGAAAGGGCTCAATGCCGGGAAAGGCGGCGACGCACAGAAGCTCCACATGTCGGGCTGCGCAACTCCTGAGGCAGGTCAGGACATGGGCCAGCATCGACTGATCGAACAGACAGGCGTCAAACCACAGGACGATCTGGTTTGCACTCGCCTTTTTCAGGCTGCGGTACTGGTTGCGGAGCGATTCGAGTATCTGCTCCTGCGCCATGCCGCTACCGGTTGTCTCCGCCAGAAAACCTGCCCGGCTTTCCAGCACCTTTTCATCCGGCCAGCTCGGAAGTCGTGGGCCGTCATACAGAATATCGCGCCAGATCAGAACCTCGCCCGGCAAACTGGCCACAGCCAGCTTCTCACCGGCAGCATCACCACTGGTCAGATGAGTTATTTTGGACGAGTCGCAGGAAAAGTTCATTTTGTAGTTGAAAGAAAGGTTGCAGCAAAAGGTGAAAAAGGGTGCGATATCAAAAGGGCATGAGATCAATTGTAGCACAATCGGCCCTTTGAAAGCGCCGCCCAAATCTGACAAACCTGCGAAATACTGTAATCCTGCAAACATATTGCCAGATCACGGAGCGTGGCAGTGTCTGGACTCTGCCATCGGAAGGGACAACTGTCACATCGTACGCGGGGATAGAAAACCGTTTCTTGCTGCTCACATCATAACAGTGCAATTAGATGCATTTTGCATTTGATTGTTGACAATAGATGCACTTTGCATAGACAGTTACCCGCAATGAAGCCTTCCAGGGATTTTTTCATGGCAGACCACCGGACGCTTTGCAGTCGCCAGCCTAAAGAACGGCTACGTTCTGAAACATGTCGCTGAAGGCATCGTTCTCGATCATAGCCCGACTGTCATCATCATCCGCTGACCGCAGGAACCTTCCCCACAGGTGTCCTCGTGACGCCAGCGCGGTGCCTATCGCATTGTTCTAACAAGCAATTTTTGATAGAATGACGTTATGGAAAAGAGAGCTAAAAAACGCGAAGTCACAGTGAAGAAACTGTTCCTTTCCGATCAGGAGGCGCAGTTCGACGCGCCTGTCCCAGGCACCATGGCTGAACGGCTGGGCTTGATGGAGGAATTGTTCCGTATGGGGCTTTCGATTGGAGGTCAGGATGATCAACCCAGACTACAGCGACATGTTACACGCCTTACAAGAGGAACAAGTTGAATACATGCTCGTCGGCGGATATGCTTTCGCTGCGCACGGCCACCCGCGCTTCACCATGGACATCGACTTCTGGGTGCTGGCCTCCGCCGAAAATGCCAAGGCCATAATACGGGCGTTGAAACGTTTCGGAGCCCCCTTGAGGGATGTCAGCGAAGCCGACTTTGCAACCGAAGGAAATGTTTTTCAAATCGGCGTGGCACCGCATCGCATCGATATCCTAACGAAGATCGACGGCGTTTCCTTTGCAGACGCACGGCCACGTGCAATCCTTGTTGATTGGGAAGGGTTTACGCTACCTGTCATTTCCATCGAAGATCTGCTCGCAAATAAACGTGCCTCCGGGCGCCCGAAGGATCTGGCCGATGTGGCCCTTTTGGAGCGCCTCCTGAATAATACCGACTAACCCCTTAAATCCCAAGACTGTTATGAAATCCATCTGTTCGACCATGAAGTTTGCTCTAGGTGCGGCCGTCGTCGGTATGGCTGCCGCAGCCTCCGCCCAGACTGAGGCGGGTCAGATCAGGGCATCGGAGGAGTATCCCGACTTCTATGCCGGCGATACCACGAAGGGCATCGACTTTGTCCAGTCGATCGAAGTGCTCGCCCCCGCCTATTGTTCCAACATCAAAGGCGATGTCACTGTCGTCTTCAAGAATGTAACCGGCTCCGACATCGCCGTCACGATGAAATGGGGATCGGGCAAGGGCTGGACCGGCATTGCAGCCATCCAGGTCGTTCCCCGCCCGGCAACAGCCCGGTGACGGGATATCAATACCCTATTTTGCGAGAGTTGCCGCCTTGGTTTTTCTGAAACATGCACTTTCCTTTGTACTGGCGGCTCATGGGGACATTCGCTCTCCATTTTTTAATATCAACCGTCGGGTGAATATTTCGTGGAGGGTGAGTGTCCTCACGAACCGCAATCGCAAGGGGTTGCGCACAGGAGAGTAAAATCTTCCGCAGTTTTTTTTGGGAGGGTGAAACTATGGCCCAATTCTCTCATAGCTTCTCCCTATAATTGTGGCTCACGTAATAGCTACAAATTGCTTTGTGGCTCATATTTTCCTTATCATGAGCCGCAAACTTATTTGTGGTTAATCTATGATACTCAAAAAACACTACGCCCTTCTGCAATATTGAGTAGCTCCGGATAACCTAAAAGTGCTGCACGACTACCGCTCGCAGGTACAAACTCACGCAGTATTTCATTGTCTCTAAGAAGTTTAACTATTCTTTTGGCTGTCGGCTTAGGAGCTGTTCAAAAATAATCTTTACACAGGGAGGTTAGTCTGATATCCTT
>CAZMGQ010000319.1:0-3238 GCA_964565855.1 uncultured Lentisphaerales bacterium
CGATGGGGATAACGGCCAGACGGTAGAAGAGGTCGGGACGGAACTTACCGGTCTCCACCAGTTGGTCGAGATCGGCATTGGTGGCAGCCAGCACCCTGGCATTGACGGGGATATCGCTGGTGCCGCCGACACGGCGGATTTCCCGTTCCTGGAGAGCCCGCAGCAGCTTGCCCTGCAGGCTGAGAGGCATGGACGAAATTTCGTCGAGGAAGAGCGTACCATCGCCGGCGGTCTCGAAAAGTCCCGGCTTGTCAGCCGTTGCGCCGGTAAAGGCTCCTTTGACATGGCCGAACATTTCGCTCTCCAGCAGTTGTTCGGGCAGGGCGGCACAGCTGACGGCGACAAAGGGTTTGTCGCTGCGCCGGCTACAGTCGTGGATGATCCGGGCGACGATTTCCTTGCCGGTGCCGCTCTCGCCATTGATCAGTACTGTGGTGGAAGTGGAGGCTACCCGCTGGATGATTTCGCAGACCTTCTGCATGGCAGGTGCGGTGGCAATCAGGCGACCGAACTGGTACTGGGAGGGTGAAGGTTCGTTTGTTGATGCTGCTGTAACAGCCTCGCTGCCATGTTGGATGGCGCGTTTTATTGTCTCGAGCAACTCATCCACCTTAAAGGGTTTGGTAATGTAGTCGAAGGCACCGGCCCGCATGGCTTCGAGGGCCGACTCGACTGACCCGTAGGCAGTCAGGATTACCAGCGGTGTATTCAGCTTCTGGGCCCGGACCCGGCGCAAAAGTTCGAGTCCGTCCATCTCGGGCATACGCATATCTGTCAGGATGGCATCGAAACGGTGCTGGGCGATCTGTTCGAGTGCGGTCAGACCGTCACGTGCCGTAATGACCTCGTAGCCGTTGGAAGCCAGCAGGCTTTTCAGCAGCGTCAGAATTCTCGTTTCGTCATCAACAACCAGAACTTTGGCCATGGTTTTCTCCCCTGCAAATAATTTTCTGAACAACACCGTAAGTTTGACAGGTTTTTATCAGTTTTGCAAAGCTTATTTTCAAATTTGGGAAAATATTGTCAGTATTGCAAAAAAGGTGTACAGAAAGACGCAGGAAAGGGGGGGAAGTGTTGCCTTGCCCGGGGCCAATGTGACGGTTGTCTTCCTTAATGTATTGGGATTGAATGGCTGGTATTTTTGCTTGTCCATGGATGACGGTGCACAGGCAGGAATGCCTGGGGTACAATTTCTGGCGGCTCGCCACAGGAACGCCCTCCATTTTGAATGGCAGTGGAGCAGTTTTAATTTTGGCCGGCTGTCGGGGGCGGCATTGCTATAGGGATCGAAAAATGCACAAAACAAGCGATTCGATACCGAAAACGATCCCGATACCGACGCCGAAAGTATGAACTGCTCCATAATCAGAGTCGCTGGTGTGGCTTGACTTGGAATGAAAGATGCATCTATTATACCGCAACTGGAGGCAACTAACTATGCCCGAAGCCTTGAAAAACAAAAAAGAAGTACAGCAATCAAGATATAACGACGTGGTCGGCATCGAACTTGGAGGGCCGATGCTGCGTCTTGTGCGGCTCCGGCGCAAGAATGATCAGGCGGAAGTAATCGAGATCGGTGAGCTGCCGCCGGTTAACCTGCCGCAGTATGAAACTGCGCCGGTGCTGGCCGAGTTGCGAGTGCCAAAGCAGTTTGCAGCCTCTTATGCGGCTTTTGCAATTGGTCATCCACAGACGGCGATGCGTATGATCTCGTTGCGCAAGGCACCGGAAGAGGATGAAGAAGTGGCTCTGGCGGAGCTTTTCGGGGCCTCGCCACCGCCGGATCACAGGGCGGCTTTTGCCCGGGTCGGCGGGGAGTTTGAGCGTGAAGAAAAGCTGTATGTAGCTGCCGGGCTGCCGGATTATCTGGCAGTGGCGGTGGCCAACCTGCTGCCGGAAGCGCGTCGTCCGGCGCCGGCATCGCTGCAGTTGAGTGAAGTTGCGAGGTTGAATGCTTTTGCCATGGGCCCGGCACGGCGTCTGGCTGAAGGCGGTGTGATCTACATGCAGATTGATGAAAGCGACTCAACGGTTTCGATCTTCAACCGCGGGCGTCTGATTGCGCAGCGTCAGTTTCCGGTGGGTAACGGTGCGATTGTGGCACAGGTGGCACAGCAGTTCGGCCTTTCGAATACGTTGGCCGAGGAATTGCTGAACGAAAACCAGATCGACCCGTCCAATATCATCAACCCGGTACTGGAGCCGCTTTTCCGGCAAATCTCCATGTCAACGGATTTTGTGGCGCGTCGGGACGACTGTCATCTGCGGCGGATCTTTCTGGCGGGGCGTTTTGCCGGTACCCGTCACTGGATGCAGATGGCGGAATCGGCACTGGGGGTTGAGGCGGAGATCTGGATGCCTTTTGACGACCATCCACAGAGGGTACGTGCCATGCCGAAAGCCCTGATCGGGCGTGAATTTGATTTTACCATTGCGCTGGGGGCCGCTTTGGCACTGATGGGGGGAGCATGAGTTATCCGATTCATGTAAATCTGCTGTTGAAATCCGAGCAGCGCAGTCCGGCACCGGTACGGGCCAAGGTGATGGTGCCGGCTTTTGCACTGTTGTTCTTCGGGGCTTTTCTGGTCTGGAGTTTTTATATCCGTTCCCGCACGGAAGTTTATGCGAGCCGGGAGGCGAGTGTAAATAACGAGATAGAGCGGAAGACACCGGCTCACCGGGAGTATCTGGACCTGAAGGCGGCCACATCGGATACTGAGGCGGGGCTGGAGCAGTTGGGTTACTTCAGCAACGCCCGGATCGCCTGGGCCGAGGCACTGGAAGCCCTGGCGCGGGCAACACCTGATACGGTGCAGTTTACCCAGATTAATCACAGTTATCCGCCGCAGCCTTCGGCTTCGCCGCTGGCGCCCCTGCCGGCTCCCACCAATCGTGTTGAGAAGGGCACGGTGCTGTTGCGGGGCCGCATGTCGCATACGGCAGGGGTGGCCGAGCTGTTGGAGGAGCTGAAAAAAGAGCCTTTCACGGAATTGTTCAGCGAGGTGGAAGTCCCGCCGGGGGCGGTCAAGCAGGAGCCACGGCTGGATGAGACCGCCATGGAGACGATGCTCTTCGACATCAGGATCGAGGTTGATCCGAGGAGGTTTGAATGAAGGGCAGTTACAGTCGCAGGTTGTCCCGCTCGGCCCTGGTCTCTCTCGGAGCCTGGGGCGTGGCTCTGGTACTCTGTCTGTTGCTCTGGTTTCTGCGCACCGGGCAGGATTATCGCAAACTGCGT
>CAZMGQ010000320.1:0-3226 GCA_964565855.1 uncultured Lentisphaerales bacterium
GTGTCATGGCCGAGGCAAACATGCCCACAGCGATATAGGCGCCGGCCATCAGAATCAATCCGAAATAGCCGCAGAGAATCACGCCATTGTCGGGACTGCCGAGGTAGTTGACCGTGATGACCGCCGGGAAGGTCAGCAGCACGGCGACCGTCATAAAGGTCCAGGAAGCGAGGAACTTGCCCGCCACAGCCTGGCCGAGGGTGATCGGCGATGTCAGCAGCAGTTCGATCGTGCCGGTGCGCCGCTCTTCGGCCCAGAGACCCATCGAGGCCGCCGGTGCCAGCAGCAGAAAGATGATCGGCATCCACATGAAGAGGACTGCCAGATCGGCCTGACGTCTTTCATAGGCATGACCGACAACGAAGGTCAGAAAGCCAGTCAGTACCAGAAAGGCGATCAGAAAGACATAAGCCACGGGCGAGGCGAAAAGTGACTTCAGCTCGCGCCGATAGATCGTGAGAACGGGATTTGATTTGACTTTGGACATGGCTCAGTTCTCCTCCCCGGTCAGGGTCAGTTCGCGGAAGAAGTCGTCGAGACGGCCATTTTTGGCGCGTGCCTTGAACTCCTCAGCCTGACCGTCGTAAACGATCTCGCCCCGGGCGATGACAATGGCTCTGGTACAGACAGCATCGACCTCTTCCAGGATATGGGTCGAGACGATGATGGCCTTGGAGGCGGCCATTTCCTGGATCATCTGCCGCACAACATATTTCTGATTGGGATCGAGCCCGTCGGTCGGTTCGTCCATGATCAGCACCGGCGGATCATGCAGGATGGCCTGGGCCATGCAGGTACGCTGGCGGAAGCCCTTGGAGAGGGTCTCGATGGTCTGGTTGCGCACGTTTTCGAGATGGCAGCGGATAATTGTCTGCTCGATCCGGTCGCGTTTTTCCGAGCCGCGATAGCCGCGCAGTGCGGCGGCATAGTCGAGAAACTCGTAAACTGTCATGGCCGGGTAACTCGGGGCACTTTCCGGCAGGTAGCCGATCCGGCTCTTGGCTTCAACCGGCTGGCTGACGATATCGAAGCCGCAGATCGCAGCCGTCCCCGCCGTTGGCGGGATGAAGCCTGTGATCATGCGCATGGTGGTTGATTTTCCGGCGCCGTTCGGCCCCAGAAAGCCCAGCACCTCGCCTTGTTCGACCGAAAACGAGACATCTCGCACCGCCTCGATCGACCCGAAGTGCTTTCGAAGGTTTTGCACGTTCAGCATGGAAACTATTCCTTGATGACATGTTACTTAATGACACGGCAGGACGTGACACTGCGTGACTATTAGTCGCGCCTGTTCTGTTCGTCATGTCCTGCAACTCACGGCAGCGGCAACCCGTGCCGCGAACAATTGCGACAATATAGCAAAGACCGTGCCACACGTCATGCAACTTTTGGCGCAACTTCCTGCTAAAAACAACAACTCTATGATAGGGCAGCTTTTGCTGGCGACATCGGAATCGGATTCGCCTGCTGGCGAACGTGGCTGAAGCTACTGCCCAGCCATCGATACGGCGTCCTTTTCTCTAAGGCTGTACAAAATAGAGCCTATTTCTTGAAAGGCTTCTATTGTTTCATGATATGGAGTATCACAGATATCTACGAGCCCGATCTGATGATTTTCACTGTCAAGCGGTCGTCCGCTAGTGGGTTCGTCCACATACTGAAACCAATGTGCTCCGACGATGTTTGGGTGCTCAATTGCACCACGCAGGTAGCGCTGAATTGCTTCAGCACGCTCCTGCTGATTTTTAACAGCAACCAGACCGCTACCGAATACACCGCGATCAGGGGCACCAAAGTGAAACTCGCCAATCATGATTGGCGCATCAATATCTCCCGGCACAGGCCATTTCTTGACTGTATGCCGATAGATATTGAAAGAAACTACATCACAGTATTCTGCGGCTATTTTTACCAGACGTGTGTTGTGTGTTGCAAAGCGACATCCGAGGTAGAGCTTGTCTGGCGCAACTTCCTTCAAAACACGTTTGCAAGTTTCAAAATAAGTGCGGGCGATCACCTCTGTGAAGTCCGTCAAGTCTCTGTACGAATCGGGCGTCGTCGTCACATTTTGGGGAGATAGAAGTTCATCCCAATCTTTGTAGCTGCCTTTCCAAGCTTTGTTGAACGCATCAATATCTTCTTTATAACGTTCGCGCAACCATTTGACCATGTGTTGCTTGGCGATTTGATCAGCCTGAGCCCTCATCACCACTCGCGCCAAAGTATCTTCGTTTTCCCATGAAAGCTCATTGTCGGAAAATACACCGATACAGCGGGGGTCATTGCTGGATCTGGCCAGCATACGTTCTGCGCGGCGACGGAATTCTTTTTCAAATCGGGGATCAAAAACATCGGCGAAAAGCTTGCGTGTTAACCCCCAGGAACGAATACGCGGCGGAGTATGGAATACCCAATCAACATATGGCGTGTCTCCAGCTGCGATGAATTTCGGGTCAGACCAACATCCGAAAGTATTGAGTCCCCAAGCGGCAAGGCGACGATGTGCCAGTTGTTGCACCCGAATCTCCCAGTGAATCCCATACTTTTGCAGAGCATTGGCATGACCGAACTCATAGGTTCGCATTTCCTGATCTTTATAATCGCCCCTTTGTGATCTCGCGGTGCTGTAAAATTTGGCCAGAATATCACCGTCATCAGGCAATGATTCAAACCAGTTTTTTCGATCGTTCCCAACAAATGTACTGCTTCCAAGCCGGACACAGTCCACACCCAACGACCAAAAGAGCCTTCCTTCGGGCGTGACCAGCCACCATTGGCTGTTTCGTTTGATGGTGCGGAAGTGTCCCGTGGCCTCCAGTTGAGGTCCATCCTTCCAGCCTCCTCTCTGGTCGTGTGTGGCGGGTCGCTCTTGAGCGGCCAGCTTGGCAGCTTCCATCTCCTTTTGCTTCTTCAAGTCTTCGGTTGTTTTGGTTTTTCCGGGCCAGTCGGCATGTAGATATTGGCCGAAAGAATCAATGAAGGGGAAAAAAGGCTGCGGCACATTGAATTGGGCTGGGTCAAACTTGCCGGTTGCCACAACCTTGTGGATGGCAAACTGCATACTGTCGGTTGGTCGATTCCCGAAAAACTGGAGCGCAACGATCCGGGCCGGGTCAAGCGTTGCTCCGTGACGGGTCCCATCAGGGTAGGCCTGCATCCCTTTGAGCTTTTCTGCAAAATTATTTGGAGAAGGACGATTGAAGCGTACAACCAATGTTCCCCGTTC
>CAZMGQ010000321.1:0-3210 GCA_964565855.1 uncultured Lentisphaerales bacterium
CGAAGCTGCCGCTGTAGTCAAAATCCCAGACGCCCAGACAGTCGGTGCCAACCGGCAGCGGCGGGACGTCGGTACGGTCGGTCGCCAGCAGCTTGCCGGTCAGCAGACCACGGGTCTCGAGGTTGGCAAAGCTGAAAGCCGCACTGTTGACCAGGTCGATCTCGTCGTCGTGAATTGACTCGCCCCAGTTCACCAGCACATCACTGCCGGCGTTGAGGTCGATACCGCCGAGTATGAGCCGGCCACCGTTGATCGCGTACCAGCCGTTGGTCGAGATGTTTTCGATCGAGTTTGTAACCGTGCTGGTATCGACTGAAGGGACGTAATCCGAAAAATCCATGTCACGATCTTCGCCATAGCCATTGACAATAACAAGGCCGTTGTTGTCGATTTTAGCGATTTGATGCCAGCTGTCGGATGATGTGGTCCAGGTAGCCCAGCCTTCCACCAGTCCGAAAGGGTCTTCCCCTTCGCGAACTGTCAAACATTCTCGGTTCATTAAAAAGGTTGTGCCTCTGAGATACATCTCGCCATGACCTGCAATGCCGACTCTGTGGGCGTAGTGGCCCGGTCTTCCAAGAGTCGCATTTCCTATGTGAACCACGCCATAAGAACCTGCTTCCACACCGATAAGAAGGCTTCTTTTGAACGTTGCGTCAGCTTCGTCTGCGACAACCAGTTCACCTTTTCCTCCCCGGCCAACGCTAAATTCTGTATCCGCCACGAGCGTACCACCGAGAAGCTCCACGGTACCTTCGCCTGTACTCTCAAGGCCGACAGTAAACGCCCTTCCGGCTGAAATTTCTCCACCTGTCTGTACCAGTGTCCCTTTGCCTGCACGGCCGATAAAAAACTCATAGGCGGACGAAACCTGGCCGCCATGTACCTCCATCAGTCCATTGGCATCACTGTTGTAACCGAGAAAAATATTTTTACCGAAACCTGACAGACTTTGGAGTAAACCGTCATTGACAACGACCGTGCCTGCTCCACTTTCACCAATCCGGATAGCCTGATCGATTGTGATTGTCCCGTCGTTCAGCACAATTTTGCCGGAACTATCGGATGAGGTACCGAGCCGAATCACTGTACTGCTCTCCAGCGAGCCATCGTCCATAGTCAGCTCGCCGTCGCCATTGTCACCGATTTTGACCGCTCCGGGGACGACAAGCTCCCCGCCATCGAACTTGAGATATCCGGCGGTCTCAGCGGCTTTTCCGAGCGTCAGAGTTTTGGCTTCTTCATCAGCCGTCGAAATTACGACCGGGGCAACGAGGCTGCTGCCACTGTCGATAACCACATCATCGGTACTCTCCGGCACCGAGCTGCTGCTCCAGTTGCTGCCCGTTGCCCAGTCGTTGTCAATATCTGTATCGCCTACCCAGGTAACCTGTCCTTTGCTGAACGGTACCAGCCAGAGTAGACAAAACATTACACGGCCGAGCCGTGTCAAAACGGTATCGTTAACCGTTACTCTCAGCTTGTTCCTTTGCATGGTGAACTTCCTTTCGCAGTTTGAACAACTCTATTCGATCAAATAAAAAACATACGCCATCCGCTTTAGAGAACCACAGCCTCGGTGAATTCGACCGTGCCACTGGCCACTTCGGCCGGCTTGGGTACACTGAAAAGCAGCGACTTGAGCGGGAACTTGGCAAAGCCGTCGTTGGCGCCGTCCCAATGCTCCAGTTTGCGGTCGAGCGGAAAGCGAATCGGCTCCCAGTCGCCCTTGCCCTTGGTACGGGCCTTGAATTGCAGTGTCTGACCTGTGCTGTCCACGACCCGGAAGGTCAACTGCTGGACTACGGGAGTACGTACCAGCAACTGGATGGCCTTGCCGCCCGGCACATCAAGCGCCACCTGCGCCAGCACGTAAGGCGTGCCCTGAGATTTCGACTCGGTAAAATCGTAAACCAGACGTCCTATCCCCTTGCCGGCTGCATCGCGCGCAACCGTGAACGAGCCCTTGCCGGTGTTTTCGAGAAAATCCCAGTTGACCTCGCCGTCAAAGAGCTTGAGCGCCAGGCCACCGGCCGGAATCTCGACTGCTGGCACGGCCTGCGGAGCCAGCGGTGCGGCTGCGGCGGGAGCCGGTGCGGCCACACCGGCTGCTGCCGGGACACCACCGGCACCCTCGATCACCCCCGTCATCGCCAGTTCGCCGGTTTTGGCATCGTAGAGCCTGATCTTGAGATCGCCACCGGTCGCCGGGGCTGCGGCACCTGCGGGTGCAGCGGCTGCCGGGGCGGCTGCCGGAGCGGGTCGTGCGGCACGTCCCTGACCGACGGCCGAAACTGCTCCATACTCAACCTTGCCCTTCAGGTTGTCGCCCGGTTTGGGCACGCTGAAGGCCAGTTGCTTGAGCGGGAAGTGGGCAAAGCCATCCTTGGCCCCGCCCCAGTTCTCGAGCTTGCGGTCGAGCGGGAAGCGGATCGATTCCCACTTGCCGGTGCCCTTGAGGCGCGTTTTGAATTGCAGCGTCTGACCCGTGCTGTCCACCACACGGAAGGTCAACTGCTGCGCAATCGGCGCACGGGCCACAAACGTCAGGGCATCGCAGGGGCCGGCGAAGTTGAGCGGTGCGACCGCCATCACATAGGGATGCGAGGCAGTTTTGGAGCCGCTGAAGTCATACTCCATCACACCGATGCTCATGCCGTGATCATCTTTGTCGAGCTTGAAGGCACCCTCACCCGTGTTTTTGATAAACTCCCACGCCTGGCCTGATTCAAAGAGTTTCAGGTCTAGTCCATCCTCCGGTACATCGGTGCTGGCCGCCTCGGCCACCGGACGCTCGCTCCGGGTGACGCTGCGACCGGGTCTGGCACCGCGCGGCAGGGGGATGTACTGGGGGTTACGAGTCAGCCTGAGCTGCATCGGCTTGACGTTGCCGGCAAAGCTCAGCTCGACATCATGTTCCCAGGCCTCTTCGGGGGCACCACCGGCAGGGGGGGCCGTCCAGGCGATCAGCTTGCTGTCGCCGGCTTCATTCTGACTGACGACCAGGTAGTCGAGGTTGCTGTCGGCCTCCAGCCGCTGGACCAGCCGGAAACCGGTCAGTTCCTTGACGGCCTCGGCAATCGCAGCCACTACCGGACGCGGCGAGCCATCGGGATGCCAGAGACCGAAGTCCTCATTTCCACCCCATTCGTACCAGACGGAGAAGTGCACCCCCGAAAGCTGGTGGATGAAGAGCTGACGCAGAAAATG
>CAZMGQ010000322.1:0-3209 GCA_964565855.1 uncultured Lentisphaerales bacterium
TGAGGGCCACACTGAGGGTGCGGCGGTTGGCGAAGAAGGCCTGCATCATCAGCATCTCGACGGCAATCGCCGGCAGCGCAAAGGTGTAGCAGGCCATCGAAATGGCGGTCCGGGCCACGGCTGTATCGTCGAAATGACCGCCGCCGAAGAGCAGGGCGGTCAGCGGTGGTGCGATCACGGCTACAACACAGGCGAAGGGCAGCAGGATCGAGACCAGCATACGGCCCGAACGGGTCAGCAGATCGCCGAGTGCCTGCCGGTCATCGCGATCGACCAGTTCGCAGAGGAACGGGAACATGGCGATGGCGAGCGTATAGGGTATGAGCATCGCAATCGTGCCGTTGAGCTTGCGCCCCATGGAGTTGGCCTGGATCAGACCGGCCTCTTCGAGACCGCTCAGGATGTAGGTGTTGTTGAAAATATCGCGCCATTTGGCGAAGAGAATCCCGACGATCAGCGGCAGCATCAGTCGGCCGAGGTCACGCAGGGCCGGGTGGCGCAGGTCAGGACGCAGCCGCAGGAGCGCGGCCTTGTCGCGCAGTCCCGCCAGATGTGTGGCAAACTTGAGCAGACTGCCCACCAGCAGGCTGCCGGTGAGGTACCAGCGGATCTGCTGCGGTGCCAGGGCCAGGCCAACCAGGAGGCCGATCACGACGGCAAACTTCCAGACGGCATCGGCCAGAGCTGCGAGGAAGAAGCGCTTGTAGGCATTCAGGATTACGTAGCTGGTGGTGGCAAAGGAGAGTCCCAGCAGAGCCGGTGCCAGACTGGCCAGACTCGAACGGGCCATCTCGAAGATTTCGGGTCTCTCCGTCGGCGACCACATGGTCAGCCGTTCGACAAACCAGCCGGGGAAGAGCATCAGCACCGCCATTACCAGCAGCAGAATTATACCCTGAAAGCGGAAGAGGGCGTGAACCAGCGACCAGGCACTCCGCTCGCCTTCTTCCGAATTCAGCTCGCGCATGAAGAGCGGCATCAGGGTCGGACCGATGATCTCCTGTCCGACGAGGAAGAGCATGAAGATGCAGTTCTCGAAGGCGAAGCCATAGGTGGCGTCATATACGTCCTTGGGCAGGACGCGGCCCATGACGGCGACCTGGATCAGGCCGGCCAGTTTGAAGAGCAGGTGCCCGACGGCGACGGCGATGCCGGCCCGGACAATTCTGCCGCTGAGTTGTGTGTCTTTTTGCATAAGCTCCGGCTCAGGGACTGCTCCAGCAGAGGCCGCGGGTGGTGATGGTGATATCCGTCTTGCGCGGGCGGATCATGATCTCTTCCAGTTCGAGGTCGGCCGAGTCGATCGCGACGCGCAGTTTGTCGAGTTCATCCTCAAATTCGCGGTTGAGGTTGTTGAGACGTTCCTGCAAAACTTCGGCACTCTCGTCGGCCCGTGCCACATCGCCCTGTGCCTTGCCGATCCGGCTGGCTCCACGCATGGCTGTCGTGGCGCGTGACACTGTCCCGACACTGCCACGCTTCCCGACCAGTGCCCCGAGGATCGTGGCACCGAACGAGAGGGCGGTATTCACCCGATGCTGCGTCGCCTGGGCTTTGGTACGTTCGACCCGTTCGTTGGCGCGCCGCAACTGGTCTTCGAGCCGCTGGATCTTGAGGGCATAGGAGGCCTTGACCTTCTCGACCCGCTCATCACGCTGCTCACGCTGGGCAAAGGCGGCCCGCGAGCGGAATTCGCCTTCGGTTTCGTCGGGGTTGGAGACGAGCTTGGTGGCGGGACAGTGCAGCAGCTTGAGGCTCTGATCCTGATATAGGTAAGCCGCAAAGAGTTTGCGCCAGTTGGCCAGGGTGCGCGGGTGAATCGCCGCCGGTGGCAGGCTGCCGAAGGTTGCGCCAGCGGGTGGTGCACTTTGCAACCTGTCGCGCAGGTCGTCGGTCAGCTCTGCCTCTTCCCAGAGCACTTCGCCGGTGGCGATGATCGGCGCCAGGAAAGAACGGGTGATCCAGGTGTCGGTTTTGCTCCTGGCATTGACAAAGTGCAGTCTGGCACTGCCGACTGCCTTCGGTTGCAGCGGCAGCGACTGGTAGGCCGAAGTTCTGGTCAGGAAAAATTCGGGCAGATCGGCCGGCAGGGCCGGACGACTGGCTGTCGGGGTGACAGCAGGCGCAACAGCCGGTGCCGCCGGAGCTTCTGGCACCGGGATAGCCGCTGCGGGGGGTGGAGTAGTGCCAGGAGTCCATTGCGGTGCCTGGGCCGCGGCAGCGGGCGGTTCGGCCTGTGGTGCGGCGGCTGGTGCAGCCGGAGCTGCCGGGCTGGCTTCTGCTGGGGCCGGAGGACAGAGCTGGCGGATCTGTGGCAGAGTCAGCGGACCGCGCATGTAGGACATTACCCAGCGGGTTTCGAAGAGTGTTGGCTGGTTGTCGTGGACGTTGCGCATCAGGAAAACGCGGCTCCCGAGCTGTGCCAGCAGACGTTCGGTCTGGCCACGATCAAATGTCGCATCGGCTCCGGCGGCAACGCCTTCGAGCCCGTCGAGGACCCGCTGTTTGTCACGTTCGGTCTGCAGCCGTCCGAGAAACCAGGTACCGCAGTTGCCGAGTCCCTTGTAATCGAGATCAACCGGGTTCTGTGTCGAAAGCACAATCCCGAGGCCGAAGGCACGCGCCTGCTTGAGCAGGGTCAGCATCGGCTCCTTGGAGGGCGGGTTGGCAGTTGGAGGGAAGAAGCCGAAAATCTCGTCCATATAGAGCATGGCCCGCAGGCTGGTAGTGCCGGATTGGCGTCGCATCCAGGCGATAGTCTCGTTGAGCAGGGCGGTGACAAAGAACATGCGTTCCGCATCGCCCAGATGTGCGATTGAGAGCACCGAGCAGCGTGGTTTTCCGGAAGGGGTATAGAGCAGGCGGTCGATATCGAGCGGCTCACCCTCGCGCCAGGCTGAGAATCCCGGTGAGGCCAGCAGGTGGTTGAGGCTCATGGCCAGCTTGAGGCGGTCTCTGGCGGGGTAGAAGGTTTCGAGGTCGAAGACGCCGACCTGCTCGAAGGGCGGTTTTTGTACCGAACGGATCAGATCTTCCAGTTCCAGGTCCTGGCCGCTGCGCCAGGTATGGTCGAGGATGGAGGAAATCAGGATATGTTCGCGGCACTGGAGCGGATCGCCCGAGATGCCGATCAGACCCAGCAAGCCCGAGACGGCAAACATCACATGGTCGCGCAGGGCCGAGGCATCCTGCACCAGCTCGGGCGGCGG
>CAZMGQ010000323.1:0-3209 GCA_964565855.1 uncultured Lentisphaerales bacterium
GACCCGCGCCAGCGTCTGGCACCGGTTCGTGAAAAGCTCGATTTTTCACCCGCCACCACCAAGGCCGAGTAGGCCGGCGAGTTGGTCGAAGTCGGCGATGCCATGCAGACTTTGAGGCGCAGTGCCACCCGCTGGCGCTGGCTGACGGCTGCGGCGCTGTTGCTGGCGGTAGCCGGTTCGGTGGCCGCTTTCGCCATTGCCCGCTCCGATCGTCCCCGTCCGCTGGCCATTCCGGAGCAGCCGCTCGAGATCAACAGTTCGCTCGTACCACTGGCCGGCGGTGGCAGTCTCCTGCCGCCGCTGCCGGAGAGCGTCGGGGCTGATGGTAATGTCCGCCCCTGGCGTATTGTCATGAGCGACAGCCGCTGGCAGTCGGCCACGGCTACGGCCGAAGAGTTTGTGCTGCTCGGTGGCAGTGAGCGTCAGAGCCTGAGGCTCGAAGCGCCGACCATCCGGCTCGACGATGAGACGCGCAAATATGTCCTGCGGGGCGAAGCCCGCCGTTCGGACGATTTCGAGGGCCATGCGGCACTTGTGATTGATATCCTGCGCACCACTGCCGATGGCACCGGCGAAGAGTGGGTGGAAAATTACGAGAGTGTAGAGTTCCGCCGGGTGGGGGGCACTGGCTGGGAGGTGGCTCAGCGGACGCGTGATTTACCCAAGTCCACCCGCCAGATCCGCATTGCGGTCGCCGGCAGCTTCCGGGGCTCGCTCACCCTGCGCAACCTGCGCCTGACCCCTGCCAACCGCTGACGCAATTTTTCAGAGTTGTGGGAGAACAACCGCGGAAAGCGCGGAAAGCGCGGAAGGGGAGGGACGACTGTCACGTCGTCCTGCGCCCGGCAGGCCTGCGTTCGGCTCACGAGGACGTTCGCCCTCCAGAAAAAGCTGAGGTCAATGGCGTTTGTGGTTTTCCGGGCGAGGTGACACTCGCCCCTCCCGGTGGTGGAGATGGCTTGCTACGGTGCGGCGGGTGGGGTGCGCAGGATGTGAATGACGGCTTCGGGGGGGCAGAAGAAGCGCAGGGGGACGCCGCAGGCGCCGGTGCCGCGCGAGGTGTAGCCGCAGGTTCGGTCTTTGTGCCAGGCTCCGCGCCAGAACTGGCGCGGGCTGGGGTCGTTTTTGAAGACGATGAAGCCGCCGGGCAGGCAGATCTGTCCACCGTGGATATGGCCTGCCAGCATCAGGTCGACCCCGGCGTCGATGGCTTCCTGATGGATGGCGGGAGAATGAGTGAGCAGTATTACCGGTATATGTACCGGTATACCCCTGAGGGCTTTGTCGAGCCGGTGGGTCTGGTAGATGTTGGGGTCGTCAACCCCCGCCAGACAGAGGCTGGCCGCGCCACGCTGCAGGACCACGTGTTCGTTGAGCAGGATGCGGAGGCCGAGTTCCTCCAGCAGGGGGACGGTTTCGATGCTGTCGTGGTTGCCGAGCACGCCATAAACCGGCTGTGGCAGCACCTCCATGAGCTTGCGGAGTTCCTCCAGCGCGGGACGGTGGTCGCCGACGGTGTAGTTGTGGAAGTCGCCCGTAATGACACAGGCATCGTAGCGGCAGTCCCGGACGGCTTTGATGATGGTATCAGTTAAAGAGGTATCAAGGTCGAGGTGCAGATCGCTCAGGTGCAGCAGCCGGAAGCCGTCGAATTCGGGCGGGAGGCGTGGCAGTGTCACGGTACGTTCGGTCAGGCGCAGGCGGTGAAACTGACGATAGCCGAAGACGTAGAGGCCGGTGGCGCGGCAGATGACGTTGATGAGGCTGCAGAGCCGGTTGAGCGAACGCTGGCCGATGCTGAAGCGTCCCTTGCGGAACCATTCGTCGTGGCGGGCTCGCTGGCGGGCCAGGCGCAGACGCAGCATCCGGCCGCCGAAACGCTGTGCCAGTTGCTGCTTTTGGCGTTGATCCATCGTTTTACGACCGGTAGTTGGGCGCCTCGCGCAGGATTTTGACGTCGTGCGGGTGGGCTTCGCGGATACCGGCGGCCGAGACCCGTACCATGCGTCCGGTACGCTGCAGGGTTTCGATATCGCGGGTTCCGCAGTAGCCGAGGGCCGAACGCAGGCCGCCGCAGAACTGATTCATGACCTTCTGGACCGTGCCGGCGAAGGGCACGATGCCTTCGATACCCTGCGGGACGAGGTCGTCCGTTTTGGTGGTGGTCTGGGAGTAGCGTTCGCGACTGCCCTTGCCGGAGGTCATGGCGGCAAGGCTGCCCATGCCGCGGTAAACCACGTAATGACGTCCTTCATGGATGATTTTTTCGCCGGGGCTTTCCTCGGTGGCGGCGAGGGCCGAACCGAGCATGACACAGTCGGCCCCGGCGACAATCGCCTTGGGCACATCGCCGGAATAGCGGATGCCGCCATCGGAGATGACCGGGATCGAGCCTTCGAGAGCTTCGGCGGCGGCATAGACAGCCGAGAGCTGGGGGATGCCGACACCGCAGACGACGCGGGTGGTACAGATCGAGCCGGGGCCGATACCGACCTTGACGGCATGGGCACCGGCATCGCGCAGGGCGAGGGCGCCTTCGGCGGTGGCGACGTTGCCGGCGATGATATCGATCTCGGGGTAGTGGTCCGCCAGCCAGCGTACCATCTCGATGATGCCTTTGGAATGGCCGTGGGCACTATCCACCACGAGCACATCGACCGCTGTTTCGGCCAGGATCTCGGCCCGTTCGTGGTCGTCGGCACTGACAGCGGCGCCGACCCGCAGACGGTAGCGGGAGTCGCGGTTGTAGAGGGGCTGCTTGTCTTCGACCAGCATGCGCACATCGGTAAAGCTGTAGAGACCCGCCAGTTTGCCATCGGCACCGACCAGGGGCAGCTTGCCGATCTTGTGCTTCATGAGGATTTTGTAGGCCTGTTCGAGCGTTGTCTCCGGCGGGGCGGTGATCAGATCACGCGTCATGATGTCAGCCACCTTGACCCTGGCGGTGGTGGCGTAGCGGATATCCTTGCCCGAGAGCATACCCACGACCCGTTCCTGGTCGTCGATAATCGGGAAGCCGCTGAAGCCGTAGTTGCGCTCGGCGCGGATCTGCTGGATTTCCTCGACCGTCAGGCCGGAATGGAAGGTGACGGGGTTGAGGATCAGGCCGTTGAGGTACTGTTTGACCATATTGACCTGTGCCGCCTGTCGCTGGGGCGTCAGGTTTTTATGGATGACGCCGATGCCGCCCAGCATGGCCATGGCGATGG
>CAZMGQ010000324.1:0-3198 GCA_964565855.1 uncultured Lentisphaerales bacterium
GCAAGCTGCGCCACTTCTTCCTGATCGGCGGTTGCGACGGTGCCAAATCCGGCCGTAACTACTACACCGAGTTTGCCGAACAGGTCCCGCAGGACTGCGTGATCCTGACACTCGCCTGCGGCAAATACCGCTTCAACAAGATGGAGTTCGGCGATATCGGCGGCATCCCGCGTCTGCTCGACTGCGGTCAGTGCAACGATGCCTACTCGGCCATCAAGATTGCCGCGGCTCTCGCCGATGCCTTCGAAACCGATGTCAACGGCCTGCCCCTCTCGATGATCCTCTCCTGGTACGAGCAGAAAGCCGTCTGCATCCTGCTGACGCTGCTGCATCTCGGCATCAAGGATATCCGCCTCGGACCAACACTGCCCGCGTTCGTCACGCCGGCCGTCCTGCAGGTGCTGGTGGATAACTTCAACATCATGCCGACGACGACTGCTGACGAAGACCTCAAGGCGATCCTCGGCTAACGGCACTGATAAATATACGACCAATCGGCCGTAACAAAAACAAGGCGACGGGTGGATCACCATCCGTCGCCTTTTTTGTGTGCAGCATCAAAGGCACAGGCTTTTCGATGCTGTCAGCCACAAGCATACAAAAAGACCCGGTTGCAGGTCATCTGCAACCGGACCATTCACATACATCTTACGGGGATGTGCTTACTTGCCCATTGCACGCAGGTTGTCGATGCACTGTTTGACACAGACCATCGGCGGATTGGCATAGCGTTCGTGCTCGACGATGTACCATTCGGTCTTGCCGACGGTTTCGCAGGCCTCGAAAACTTCCTTCCAGGGAATTGAGTCTTCGCCGACAACAGCCGTATCGTTATCAGGCTGATAGGCCTTGATATGCACTGTGTTCTGACGTCCCGGATTGCTGAGGGTCAGGGCTGCGCCATCGGCACCACCACGGTACACCCAGCCGAAGTCGAACTGCAGAAAAATATTACTCATCAGCATGTCGAGCATCAGGAAGTACGGGATACGGTTTTCGACAAACTCAAACTCGAAAGCATGGTTGTGATAACCGAGTTCCACCCCCTGTTCGGCACACTTTCCGGCGGCAATATTCAAGATCGAACAAGCGCGACGGTAGCCGTCTAGCGTTGTGCGCATTTCCATCGGCAGAGCCGGAACAACCAGACGCTTGCAGCCGATGGCGGCATAGGTATCGATTGTTTCCTGCAGGGTATCGGCTTCAACCAGATCGATGCCGACATGGGCACCGGCAACCTTGAGGTTGTTGTCGGCCAGCATTTTGGTCCAGTCAGCGGCTGAGGTGTTGCCCAGACCGGCTGTTTCGACACCTTGATAGCCCATCTTGGAGATTTCCTTCAGCGCACCGCCGAGATCTTTG
This sequence comes from uncultured Lentisphaerales bacterium, assembly GCA_964565855.1. Lineage (GTDB taxonomy): Bacteria > Verrucomicrobiota > Kiritimatiellia > RFP12 > JAZUKQ01 > CAZMGQ01. Next base: position 1,363 of record CAZMGQ010000324.1, read on the forward strand.
GCGACGTCGTCACGGATTGACCAGAGTTGCAGGGCGATAGGGATCTTCTTCATTGGTATTCCTTCGTTGTGACCTGAGCCGGTGAAGAGACCGTCCAGGAGTTGTCAGTGAGATTGGTTTAAACCGGAACTTCGGCTCCGCAGCAGCGTTTGTATTTTCTGCCACTGCCACAGGGACAGGGGTCGTTGCGCCCGACCTTGGGCGCTTCGCGAGTCAGCGGCACACCGGGGCTGCCACCACCGCGCGACATGGCCGAGGCCATCACTTCGGCAATGGCTCTGGCGGTATCATCATTCATTTCATCCGCAGCACCGGACATTTCTCCGGCAGCCGGAGCTGCATCGGGCAGACCAGCTCCGCTGAGGGCCGAGACGCTGGCATGGCGTGTTTCGACACGGCGGCTGCCACTCTGCATGCGGTTCATGAACCCCATCAGAGTTTCGGCCGAGGTCGAAGAACGGAAGAGACTGCTGCAGATGTTGCCCTTGATGCGGCCCATCAGCTCTTCGAAGAGGATCGAGGCCTCACGCTTGTACTCGACCAGCGGATCACGCTGGCCGTAGGCACGCAGGCGCACGCCATCACGCAAGTCATCCAGTGAACGCAGATACTCCTGCCACTCGGTATCGATACAATGCAGGATTACCTGTCGCTCCATGATGCTGACCACTTCAGGGTCTTCCATCTCGCTCTTGATCTCGTAGGCTTCCTCGACCCGCTGATAAATCATCTCAGCCGCCGCTTCCGGTGTTCCGGCAAAGGGAGTCAGCTCCTCTTCACGGATCGAAATCGGGAACGAGCTGGCCAGCCATTCAAAGAGTTCCCGCGGACGCGAATCCCTGGCCGATCCCAGCAGTATTTCACTCTGGGTCAGAATCAGGTCATTGAAAATGTCATAGATAGTCTCACGCAGACTATCGGTGTTGATCACCTCGCTGCGGAAGCCGTACACAACCTCACGCTGCTGATTCATCACGTCATCATATTCCAGCGTCCGTTTACGCATCGCAAAGTTGTGCTGCTCGACGCGGCGCTGGGCAGTCTCGACCGAACGGTTGAGCCAGCGATGCTCGATCACATCACCTTCCTGCATCCCCAAGCGTGCCATGAGGTGGGCAATCCGCTCCGAGCCGAAAAGACGCATCAGCGTATCTTCGAGTGAAATATAGAAACAGGAAGACCCCGGGTCACCCTGCCGGGCACAACGTCCGCGCAACTGCCGGTCGATCCGCCGCGATTCATGCCGCTCCGAGCCGATCACATGCAGCCCGCAGGGCCGCTCGGTCAGCAACTGTCTGATCGTGCGCGGCTCGCCACCCGGCTTCTCATCGAGCGCAGTCTGCGACGTGATTATATCGCGATCCATCCAGACCACGCCCTCACCGAGCTTGATGTCGGTGCCACGACCGGCCATGTTGGTGGCAATCGTCACCGCCCCGCGACGCCCGGCCAGGGATACAATCTCCGCCTCGCGGGCATGATTTTTGGCGTTCAGCACATTGTGCGGAATACGCGCCCGCTCCAACAGACGACTCAGGAGCTGTGATGTCTCGACCGCCACCGTACCCAGCAGAATCGGCTGGCCCTCGGCATGTCGATCCGACACATCTTTTATGATGGCATTGAACTTTTCACGCTGCGTGCGGAACATCAGGTCGTTGCTGTCTACCCGCCGCACCGGCCGGTTGGTCGGAATCACGACCACGTCGAGCTTGTAGATGTCGTTGAATTCGCCAGCCTCGGTCTCGGCGGTACCGGTCATGCCGGCCAGCTTTTCATACATGCGGAAATAGTTCTGGATCGTAATCGTGGCCAGCGTCTGGGTTTCGCGCTCGA
>CAZMGQ010000325.1:0-3193 GCA_964565855.1 uncultured Lentisphaerales bacterium
CTTACGGTCTGGGGCCTCCTGAATAGCTCGCAATGCCGCAGGAATCCCAGATCTTCAGCGGCACCGTACGGGCCAACATCACCTACGGCTATCCCGACGCCACGCCGGAGGAAATCATGGCCGCCGCCAAAGCCGCCGAGTGCCACGACTTTGTCATGGAGCTGCCGATACAGTACGAGACTCTGATCGGCGAAAAAGGCACCACCCTCTCCGGCGGCCAGCGTCAGCGTATTTCCATCGCCCGGGCCCTCCTGACCACGCCGGAAATCCTGATTCTGGACGACTGTACCTCGGCACTTGATGCCAACACCGAACGCAACATCCAGAACACGCTCGACCGTCTGATGGCCGGTAAAACCGCCGTCATTGTCTCCCAGCGGGTCTCGATGGCCATGCGTTGTCAGCGGATTGTCGTGCTCGAAGACGGCCACATCACCGAGCGCGGCACACATGAAGAGCTGCTGCAGCGCGGCGGCTTTTATTCCCGCCTCTACGAGCAGCAGACCAGTTGATCGAAAGCCATCCGGGATAACTGTGCAATCATGAAAAACCGAACCATCTATCTGGCCCGTCCCTCCGGCTTCTGTGCCGGGGTGCAAAGGGCGGTCGAAACAGCCGCAGCCGCTCTCGACCATCTGCCCGGCCCGGTCTATGCCCTGCACGAGCTGGTTCATAACCCCGTCGTGATTAAGCGCTTAACTACCCGTGATATGAGGTTTGTCGAAACGCTGGACTCTGTACCCGCCGGTGCCACGGTGCTCTTCAGTGCCCACGGTGTACCACCTGCAATCCGCCGGGCTGCGACCGAACGTCAACTGCATGTGATCGACGCCACCTGTCCGCTCGTCGAAAAAGTTCATGCCGCCGTACGTCGCCATGCCGCCGCAGGCTACAGCATCGCCCTGATCGGTCAGCCCCGCCACGTCGAGGTTATCGGCATCGTCGGCGAAGCTCCCGACCGGGTGACTGTCATCGAAACGCCTGCCGCAGCCGAACAGTATCAGCCGGCCGATCCCGATCGCGTGGCGGTGGCCATGCAGACCACTCTCAGCCGGGAAGAGGCCGAAAAAGTCGTGGCAGTTTTGCGTCGGCGCTTTCCCACCTTGCGGATTCCCGCCGGTTCCGATATCTGCTATGCCACCACCAACCGCCAGCAAGCTGTGCGCGATCTGGCCCGGGTGGTCAGGACGATCCTCGTGCTGGGCGGACGTCAGAGTTCAAACACCCGCCGCCTGGTGGAAGTGGCAACCGCAGCCGGGGCCATCGCTCATCTGCTCACCGGAGCCGACGAGCTGGAGGGGCTTCCGCTGAATAGACTGGTTGCCATTGGCATCACAGCCGGAGCCTCCACACCGCAATCGGTTATCGATCAGGTGTTGGAAGCTCTCGGCAGGCAGGGATTCAACCACATCGAAGTCGTCGAATCAGTGCGCGAAAACACACGCTTCAGACTGCCGGAAATAGAGCGCGGCTGATCCGTGCCGATCACACAAGATCGCAGGCCTCCGGCGGCATCCAGTGTGCGTCCTTGCCATCCCACTTCACGTTGCAGCCGATCGGGTTTGTCAGCGCCACCTTGACTGCGCGTCCTTCAACCAGATCCTGCAGCGCGTTGTCGAGATCATGCTCACGGGCGCGAATCGCTTCGCGGGGGTTATCCACACCACGACCGGTATAGACCAGCCAGCGATCCTGGTTGAAAACGTAGAAGTGCGGTGTCCGCAAGGCACCGTAGGCCCGGGCGACATCCTGACTCTCGTCGTGCAGATATGTCCAGGGGAAGCGGAACTTTTCCATCCGCTTGACCATGTGGGGGAAGTCATCCTCCGGATAGGTGTTGCGGCTGTTGCTGTTGATCGCCACAAAACGCACCCCGTGCGGCGCAAAACGTTCGGCGGTCGCCCTTGTTGTTTCGTCCGAACCGGTCACATAGGGACAGTGGTTGCAGGTAAAGAAAACAACCAGGATCTCGCTGTCGGCAAAATCGTTCAGGCTGTAGCTCTTGCCATCGGTGGCGGGGAGGTTGAAATCAGGAGCCTTGGCCCCCAGTTGAAGGGTGAAAGACATTTTGAGTCTCCTTGTCAGTTTTCTAATGCTCTTATCTCAACAGAACTAATAGAGAATATACAAAGTTGCCCATTTGGTCAAGTTTTCTGCGAAAAAAAGGCAGATTTTCATTACAATGCACAGCCTTTACAATTACGCCTCGGAGAGGGACGGATGTCACGTCGTTCTGCGTGCTGCTTGACTGGGACCGCAGAGCTCCGGACCTGCAGACATAGACGAGCGCAGTATGTTTTACCATTCCTGATTCATCTCCTCCAGATGCCAGTACGAAATCCACCAGCGATTCTGATAGTAGATGATGGGGACGGAATCAACAGTACTATCGACTCGGTTAGGCAACATACCCCACAGATACTGTGCGGAACCGTTCGGGCCGTAGGGGAGCATCTGGAATCCCAGGAGCGAAGGGGGGAAGTAGGTGCCGCTTCCCAGGTCCCGCCGAATGTCACCCGCATGTTCCATCGGAAGCTGGCCGGGGGCGTAGGCCTTTGACAGTCGGATATCTTTCAGCAGCGTGTCCGGCATGACTGGAATCGGGTTGGTCACAAGCAGATTGGCGAATGTAAATGCCTGGGCAATGGCGTTTGAGTGGGTGTTGAAGAACGCCTCCCGCGACCGATAACAATCCGTGTAGTCCTTGTCCACCGTCAGGATGATGTTGGTCTCGGAAACTTCCACCCGTCTTGTAAGTGATGGAACACTCTCTGGAGTTTCCGGTTTGGGGATATAATCCAAATACCGGATTGACAATGGCTGGTTGTTTGGATGAGACAATGTGGTAAACGAAGAACCCGGCAGCAACGTTCTGACAATGTCCGTTCCGATCCATTCCTTCTGTGTGGTGCTAAGGGTAGCATCTTGAAATTGTATCTGGACGACGTTTGTCCCCTCCACGACAAACGAATGCGCGAATGCCAGATTCGCGAGCAGGAGGATCGACAGGGTTGTTGTAGTTTTCATGGTGTGCTTTCCTTGGGTTGGGTGATAGGGCGGCACTGGATGTACTTGATGATGTAGTCGCCTTCGTACAGGCAGGGGCGCGTGATGTTGTTCATGGTTGTTCTTTTCCCTGGATTGCCGTCAAGCCAAACTGCACGCAAGAACGGGTAAACATCCTCGCGAACAT
>CAZMGQ010000326.1:0-3182 GCA_964565855.1 uncultured Lentisphaerales bacterium
CCAGGCTGTAGCGGCGGAAAGGCCATCGGACGCGTTGTTGCCTTTCTCGAAGTCGATGTAGTAGGTGGCAGCTTGCATGTGATGAAGGGGAAGGGTGACCAGGAAACCGGCGAGAGCCAGTGAAGCGAAGCAGCGTTTTTTCATGGTTATTGCCTTTTACAAAGTTTTGGCGGTCTTCCGGCGGTCCGGCAACGCTGAACCTCCGGATGTTTACAAAGGTTTCTGTATGATCCTAGCGCTAGCGAGGACGCTGCCAGTTTGCCGGGGGAGGCGGCAGGTTGGCACCGGCCTTGGGCAGCGGACCGCCGGGAGCACGGCGGAAGTCGCCACGGGTGTGGTCCCGGAAGATGCGCTTCAGGTTGGTTTCGGTAACACTGTCGGTGCCGGCGACTTTCTCGTCAGTCGTCCGCAGATAAACATTGCCCTCGATGACACTGTTGGCCGGGACGGGGGCTCTCAGGCGATCCATGACATTGTCGCGGATGGTGATGCCGCTCGTGCTGCGGGCACCGCCCTGGAAGAAGATGCCGGCTCCCCAGTTGGCACCGGGGCTGGGGTTGACGAGGGTGTTGTTCTCGAACGTCAGGTTGCGGATGTTGCGTCCACCGACAGAACCCGAGGTCCAGATGGCGATGCTGATGGGGGTTCTCTCCATACAGTCGATGACATTGTTGCGGAAGACGATGTTTTCGGCGTTGCGGTTGATGGAGAGAGTGTTCTGGATGTAGTTGTCTTCAATTACGAGATCGGCACAGCCCTCATAGACGTTGAGTCCGCTTGAGTGCATGCCGAAATGCTCGAGGATGATGTTGCCCTTGAGCACGCCGCGCTTGCTCTCGTAGTGGCGGATGCCACTGCCGGAGTTCTTTTCGAGGCGGTTGTTGATGACCTCGTAATCGTTGATGCGGTTGAGGAAAATACCGCTGGTCCAGCTCGGACAGTGGTGGATATAGCAGTTTTCGATCTTGATCTCGTCGGCATAGTGGGGGCCGATGCCGGCATGACCGCTGATAAAGCGGATTTCGCAGCCTGAGATGACGATATCGCGCGAACGTTTGGATTTGCGCTTGATGGAGACGCCGCCGTCGGCACCGGAGAAGCGCTGGATCAGGAAGCCGCGGATTTCGATATGCGAGGCGGAGTTGTCAACCGTGACGCCGGTCTGCAACTGGGGGAAGCCGATATTGTCGGGCTTGCCGTTGACGAGGCGACCGGCCTCGGGCAGGAGATAGAAGCGTGATTTGCCGTTGCCCAGATTGGCGATCGCCCATTCGCCGGGGTTTTCGATCAGGCGGGGCGAGTTGTAGAGGGCGTACTTGGTCTGGGGATAGATGCTGGCGGTGAAGTCGGCAAACTTGAGCTGCTTCGCTTCGGGCAGATACTCCTCGATAACGGAGAAGTAGACGTGGTTGTTGCCGCCGTGAACGCCGACGAACATGCCATCAAAAAAGGCGGCGTCCTTGCCGGCGAGGAATTTTTCATCGGTGACGAAGGTTTTGCCATCGCGTTTTTCCAGACGGGCGGGGCTCTGCATGAAGTCGCCCGGCAGGTCGGGATAGAAGTCGTCCCTGGGTTTGGGGTGCATGGCGATGGGCAGCAGGCGGCGTTCACCATCGTAGAGGATGATGCGTTGCCAGGGGGCCATCTTGTTGCGCGGGACCTGACGGTGTCCGACCGTTTCGCCGTGGGTGAAGTTGGGGGAGATATCGAGATCGATATCGGCATGGAAAATCTGCTGCCAGCGGCTGTTGCCACCGACGGCAGCGGCGTTTTCGGCCCGCTGCCAGTTGTCGATGATGCGTCCGCCGTCGAGCACGGCCGGACCACGACCAAAGGTGCCAGCAGTGTTGCCGTCGTAAACAATACGGGCTTCGGGCGTGCCGGATTTGGTCAGGCTGAGCGAGCCGAGGTAGGTGACGCCTCCCTTAAAGAGGACAACATCGCCCCCCTGGAGGTTGGCTGCGGCCGGATTGCCGGTGGCGGCTGAGTCGCCGGGGGCGTGTTTCCAGGCGCTGGCGGGGGAAAGCCCGTCGGCCGAGTTGTCGCCCTTTTCGAAGTCGATGTAATAGGTGGCTGCCTGCATGGTGAGGGAGGTTGCGGCGATGAGGCCGACGACGGTTAAGGATGAGATGAAGGGAGTCTTCATAGTTGGTTGCCTGATGGTTGGGCTTAAAGTATGCGTCGATTATGACATTTATGGAAAGGATGGGCAAGCGCGGGGTAAAATCTTGCGGGAGTTTTTGTTCAGCCGTTCGCACTCCGGTTTTTAAATTAGCTGCGGCTTGAGCCCATAGCCTGGAGGGGCAGGCTGCAGGGTGTGTTTTTGGCTCTGCAGTTTTAAGATTATTCTTTGCTGCAAGTGGCTGATGTGATAGCTTTACATACCGCGTCCGCTGGAGAGCCGCGCCCGGCGGGGGCTCCGCCGAGAGAGTTTCGGCAGCACTGCATAACGCGGCAGGCCCCCTGGAGAATCCCTATGTCCGCCGCTGAAAGTTCTGCACCCTTATCGACTGACCAGATTGAAGAACGTTTTCTTTCAGCCTTGGAGGATCGCCCTTTCCCGACAGCCGAGCTGATTGAGATGTTGATGGTGCTGGATGCTTGTGGGCAGACAGAGCGCCGAGATGACTGTGCACTGGTATTGCAGGAAAGTTTTTCTGAGGCAAATGAGCGGGACGGCCTGATCCGGCTTTTTGAACTGCGCTCGGACTGGAATGAAAACCGTCCGGCATTCGGTAATGAGGTGCGTGAGGTACTGGCCCGGACAATGCGCGACCGTGAAGGCGAGGCCCTGCTCGAGAGCGTCGGGTTCGGGACGGTGCCGCCGCGCGAGTGCCTGCGTCGTCTGCAGTTGCTGCTGGTCTGCAAGCCCGGGGCGGCCTGTCTCGAACGGACTTGGGGATTCGGCATTATTCAGCGACTTGACCACTTTTACCGCCGCATCATTATCGATTTTGAGCGCCGTCCCAACCATGCGATGACCTTCAACTATGCGGCCGAAGTGCTACGCATGGTGGACAAGGCGCATATCCTGGCGATTCGCAACGCCGACCGGGATGCCTTTGCCAAACTGGTGGAGGAAGACCCGGCCGAGGTCGTGCGGATGGCCCTGCGTAGCTTCGGCCCGATGGCTGTTCCGCGTATGGAAGAGGAGTTCCGGCTGGCGGGCCTGCTACCGTCTG
>CAZMGQ010000327.1:0-3155 GCA_964565855.1 uncultured Lentisphaerales bacterium
ACCACGACCACGGCGATGATGATACGGAAGTACCAGGCGGGTTCGATCAGGGGCAGTCGCAGGTGGGCCAGCAGGGGGTCGCTGCTCTCGGCGGCCTTTTTCAGCAGCGCTTCCGCCCGGCTGAAGTCGCGGAAGCCGGTGGCCAGCGGCATCGGTTTGTAATGGATGGCATGTTTCCAGAACCCCCATTGCGAGGGCAGGGAGGCCAGTTTGAGCATGCCCAGCGTCAGCACAAAGGGAATGCCGGTGAGGATGAAGTCGCGGAAGAGGCCGAGGTCTTTGAGAAAGATCACGATCATCAGCGGCACGATCGCCAGCAGCAGCACCTGGTAGTTGGTCAGGCCGAGGCCGAAGACAAAGGCTGTCAGCCACAGGATACGGTCGGAGGGGCGCCGCATCCAGCGGTAGCTGAGCAGAAAAATCCACATCAGGAAGAGGGCATTCAGCGTATAGACCTCGACGATGGTCGACTGTGACCACATGACGGGGCTGAAGGCGAAGATCAGGCTGCCGGCGACTCCGCCGACCCAGCAGAGACGATCGTGCAGCAAGTTTCCGGCGGCAGCATCCGGGGCGTCAGTTCCGGCGGTGTCATCCGGCTGAATGTCGCGCAACATGTCGGAGCTGGTGCGGGTAATCAGCATGGCGGTGATGCCGGTGGCGATGGCGCCGAAAAAACCCGAGAGCACAGCCATGGCCCAGGCGGGATTGGGTTGACCGCGGAAGGTGACAAAGCTGAAGATGCGGGCGAAAATCCAGGCGAAGATGGTCCAGATCGGATAGCCGGGAGGGTGAGGGACGCCCAGATAGTCGCCGGCGACGACCAGTTCACCACAGTCTTCGAGCGTCACCGAAGGGGCCGCTGTCAAAAAATAAACAACGAATGAGATCAGCGTTGCCGTCCAGAAGGAGGACCAGTCGATACGGCGGAAGAAAGCGTTGTTGGGAGATTTTAGCTGAAGGTCGTCGGTCATGGGCTTTGTCCCCAGATGAAAGCGGCCAGGGTGGCACCGATATAGAGCAGGACGGTCACGATCATGGTGCGATCGGTCAGCAACACCTTTTCGGGGCGCTCGCCCTTCGCCTGTCGGTAAACCAGATCAATATAACGGAAAACCCCGAAAATTACGAACGGAACGGTGAAGCCGAGGGCACGGGTGCCGAACTTGCCCACCGTTTCCGGTGCCAGGGTATAGATGGTGTAGCAGATGACGGTGGCGGTGGCACTGAGGGTGATGTACTGGTCAAGTGTCGGCAGGTGGTACCGGGCCAGGGCGGCCCGATGTTCTGTCCCGGATTTGTCGAGGGTAGTCTTTTCGTGGCGTCGCTTGCAGAGAGCCAGAAAGAGTGCCAGCAGAAAAGTACAGATCAGCAGCCAGGAGGAGATGATGACCTGTGCCGCTGCCGCACCGCCGATGGCTCGCAGCACGAAGCCGAAGGCGATCATGAAGACATCGAGCAGGGCGACTTTTTTGAGCCCGAAACTGTAGAAAAACTGGAGCAGGAGATAGACGGCCAGGACGGCGAGAAACTGCGGCTGTGCCAGCCGGCCGAGACTCAGGCCAGCCAGCAGCAGCAGCACGGTCAGCCAGCGGGCCGCGAGGGGGGTGAGGCGGCCGGAGGCCAGCGGACGCAGACGCTTGCGCGGGTGGAGCTGATCCTGCTTGAGGTCGCAGAGGTCGTTGAGCACATAAATGCCGCTCGAAACCAGGCAGAATGCCAAGGCTGCCAGCAGCGTTGCACCCAGGCGAGGCCAGAAGGCAGTGTCGTCGATCTGCTGGGTGCGATCCCAGGCGGCAAAAAAGGCCGGCACCAGCACAACTACGTTCTTGACCCATTGGGCCGGACGCATGGCCTCCAGTGCGACGAGCAGGAAAGGCTGCGACCGGGGGACAGTGGCTGGATCTGGCGAAACTTGTGACACGGTTCCCGGCTGTTTACTGACGGTTGAGGATAGAGGTGGGGGCAACAAGTCCGCGACGCGGTCCACGGCGGAAATTGTGGCGGGAGGCGAGGCGGAAGACCATCCAGAAAGCCTCGCGGGCGATGTTTTTGCTGAGTTTGGAGTAGCCCGAGCGGCGATCCTCGAAAACGATCGGCACTTCGGCAATCTTGAAGCCCATCCACCAGGCGGTGTGCGACATTTCGATCTGGAAGGAGTAGCCGTTGGAGCGCACACTGTCGAGGTCAATCGCCTGCAGCACCTCTTTGCGGAAGCATTTGAAGCCGCCGGTGGGGTCGGAGACCGGGAGGCCGGTGATAACACGTACAAAAAGTCCGGCACCCATGCTCAGCAGCAGGCGGCTCAAGGGCCAGTTGATGACCCGCACCCCGCCCGTATAACGTGATCCCAGCACCAGATCGGCCCCGGCGGCAGCTTCGATAAAGGCTGGCAGGGTGGCCGGATCGTGGGAGAAGTCGGCGTCCATTTCGAAGATGAGGTCGTAATCTCGCTCCAACGCCCACTTGAAGCCCTCGATATAGGCGCGACCCAGCCCCTTTTTGGCAGGACGGTGCAGGGCATGGATACGCTCGTCATCGGTCGCCATCTGGTCGACAATTGCGCCGGTACCATCGGGCGAGTTGTCATCGACGAAAAGGATATTGGCTGTCGGGATATTTTCGAGCACAGCCGCAGCGATGGGCTGCACATTGTCGCATTCGTCGTAGGTTGGAATTATGATGAGGGTGCGTTCCATGCCGAACAAGTTACCAAAGGTACAGGCGTGCGACAAGCACCTGATACCGGTGCTGGAGCAGAGCGCGTCCGGGGTAGGGCGACGCTCTCCGAGCGCGCCGACGATAATGCGAAGTTCAGTCGCTGTTTCTTTGCTTATTCAGTTCCGGCGGTTTCGGAGAAACACTCCCTACCTCTAGCGGCTTTTCTTTTGCGGTTCTTTTGCCTTTTCTGAACAGGCAGGAATGCCTGTTATACAATAAATAAACGCCGTTCAGCGTCCATACAGCATGACCGCAGGCTGGCTTCAGGGGCGGGCGGATGTGCCGTCGGGCCAGCGGGCGAGGGTCCAGGTGGGCAGGTCGTTGTGGCAGGGGTAGCGGGCGGCCAGTTTTTCGTCGAGATCGATACCGAGTCCGGGCCGGTCATTGAGATAGACGTAGCCATCGCGTACTTCGGGACAGCCGGGGAAGACCTC
>CAZMGQ010000328.1:0-3152 GCA_964565855.1 uncultured Lentisphaerales bacterium
TGCTCCTCGTCCTGTATAAATTCAAGGAAGATATCCAGGATCTCTTCACGGATGACCGGGTCGAGTCCGCTGGTTGGTTCTTCGAGAATCAGCAGGTCGTGTTCGTTTATCAGGGCCTGGGCCAGCCCGACCCGCTGCTGCATGCCCTTGGAGTAGGTGCGGATCTGGCGCTTGCGGGCTGCGCCCAGCCCGACCAGCGAGAGCACCCGGTCGATCCGCTCTTCACGCTGCGGCCGGGGCATTTCGAAGGTGCGGGCATAGAAGCGCAGCAGCTCCACGGCGGTCAGAAACCGATAGTAGGAGGTCTGTTCGGGCAGATAGCCGATGCGTTGGCGGGCGATCGGCTGCCGGACATCGACTCCGAAGAGACGGACACTGCCGGCGGCGGCCCGGACAAACCCCAGCAGCACCTTGATGGTGGAGGTTTTGCCGGCGCCGTTGGGACCCAGAAAGCCGAATACCTCGCCCCGGCGGACGCTGAAATCCAGCGACTCGACCGCCACATGGGCCTGGCACCGCAGCTCGCGGGAAGGATATTCGACACGCAGTCCCTGCAGCTCCAGAATCGGCATTTCAGGCCTTTTATCGGTAGCTGGTGCGGTTGCGTTCATGGTCTTTTACCCCAGATTATGGAATCGGATACGACGCGGCTGGCTGGCCTCTTCGCCGAGACGCTGCCGCCGCTGTTCGTGGTAGGCTTCGTAGTTGCCCTCGAACCAGAAAACGCTGCTCTCGCCTTCAAAAGCCAGAATATGGGTGGCGATCCGGTCGAGAAACCAGCGGTCGTGACTGACGATGACTGCGCAGCCGCCAAAGTCCAGCAGGCCCTCCTCCAGCGAGCGCAGTGTATCGACATCGAGATCGTTGGTCGGCTCATCGAGCAGCAGCAGGTTGCCGCCGCCACACAGCAGTTTGGCCAGGTGAACGCGGTTGCGTTCGCCGCCCGAAAGGCTGCCGACCTGCTTGGACTGGTCGGCCCCACGGAAGTTGAAGCGGGCACAGTAGGCACGTCCGTTCATCTGCCGGCCACCGAGGTCGAGCATCTCGTTGCCGCCGGTGATTTCGTCATAGACAGAGTTGTCGGGCTGGAGGGCATCGCGAAACTGGTCGACGTGCGAGACCTGGACCGTAGGGCCGATTTCGAGACTGCCGGCGTCGGGCTGTTCCTGACCGGTAATCATGCGCAGGAGGGTGGTTTTGCCGGTGCCGTTGCCGCCGATAACCCCCACAATACCGCCCCGCGGCAGGTCAAACTCCACATCCTGCATCAGAATCCGCTGTCCGTAGCCTTTGCGCAGGCCACGCGCCCGTACGACGAGGTCGCCCAGCCGCTGACCGGAGGGAATCTGGATCGTGATGTTGTCCTCGCGAGTATCGACCTGCTGTGCGGCCAGCTCTTCGTAGCGGCGCAGGCGGGCCCGGCCACGTGCCTGGCGTCCGCCGGGATTCATCCTTACCCAGGCCAGCTCCTGTTCGAGCAGTTTGCGGCGCGAGGCAGCCTGGCGCGATTCGGCATGCATCAGGGCCTGCTTCTGCTCCAGCCAGGCGGCGTAGTTGCCCTTGTAGGGCCGTCCGCGCCCGTTTTCGAGTTCCAGAATCCACTCGGTGACGTTCTGAAGAAAGTAGCGATCGTGGGTGACGACCACCAGCGTGCCCTGAAAACGCTTGAGGTACTCCTCGAGCCAGGCGACCGACTCGGCATCGAGATGGTTGGTGGGTTCGTCGAGCAGCAGCACATCGGGCGCCGAGAGCAGCAGGCGGCAGAGGGCTACGCGCCGGCGTTCGCCGCCCGAGAGAGTTTCGACAGATGTGTCGCCCGGTGGTAGCCTCAGTGCCTCCATCGCCATTTCCACGTGCCGGTCGAGATTCCAGAGATCGCGGCTGTCGATCTCCTCCTGCAGATTGCCCATTTCACGCGTGACACGCTCCATCTCCTCGTCGGAAAGCGGGTCGCCCAACATGCCGCAGAGTTCGTCGTATCGCTCCAGCAGGGCGTTGGCCTCGGCAATGCCCAATGCGACGTTGCCGGCCACATCCAGCCCGGGGTCGAGCTGTGGCTCCTGCGGCAGAAAGCCAATGCGAATTCGTTTGGCGACGATCACCTCGCCCATATAATCCTTGTCCAGACCGGCGATAATACGCAAAAGGGTGGATTTGCCGGCACCGTTACCGCCGATGACACCGATTTTGGCGCCAAAAAAGAAAGCCAGGGTAATATCATCGAGAACCGTGACTTTATCATGCTGCTTGGTCAGGTTGCGGAGAGTAAAAACGTATTCGCCGGACATGGAACAGGAAACAGGGGTATGACAGTTTTTGTTTTGCTTAATTAAGGAGTAAGCGTCGCCGCTATCTGGGAGGAGCCTCCCCGGTCGGGGCAGCCTCGGGGTCCGCTTCGGCGTCCTGCGCTGCGGGGATGGCTGCAGGGGCGGATTCGGTGCTTGCAGCTTCATCCGCTTCCGGCTGCAGGGCGGCTTCGAGTGCGGCCCGGAAGGCCTCGTTGGTCGAGGCCTTGATCAGGTCGGCATCCGCCGGCAGCTTGGCGACAGCCCCATCGAGCTGGGTCAGCAGCCGGGCCACGATCGGACCGGCATCCGGCACCCGTACCGGCGACGAAAGGTACCAGGACTCGACGACGCCCTGTTCGTTGGTGGCGGCGGCACGTTTGGAACGTACGTAAAGTGCTTCGCTGTCATCCTCCAGCAGGGCGGCCTCCAGGACCGAGGTGGTCTTGTTGGTATGCAGCAGGATCAGGTCCAGCTCCCGGCCTTCCACCTCGCCCTTGGGAAACTTCGTCGGCTCGGCTTGTGCCAGGGCGGCGAGCAGGTTGGTGGCAATGCCGAGGGGACACATGGCGCGGATGGGAATATCGCGTCCTTCCGGCCGGTAGCTCACCGTAACTCCGACCAGGGGCTGGCTTACCTGCTGGCGGATTTCGTTGACAGCGGCAGTGCGGGTACGGGAGCCGAGGATTTCGCGAAAATAAAGGACGGCGGCGGCGGCGATCAGCAGAAAGGGCAGTGCGCGCAGGAAGCCATTGCAGCCGCAACTCGGCGTGCAGCTATTCTTGTCCGGGGTTTGCGAGGTGATTTCAGCTTCGTTTTTGGTGCTCATGACAGCTCCACATTAGCAGGGTCTGACGGGTCGTTCCC
>CAZMGQ010000329.1:0-3140 GCA_964565855.1 uncultured Lentisphaerales bacterium
ATCTTGTTTACTCATCGTTCAAGTTCGACTATAGTGACATATCCAACTCCTTCCTGCAAGCTTTTCGTAGAATTCCGAAAATGGGCGAATGTCCAAAAGCTGGAGCCCGGGGTCTCCAACGTGCGCTTTCCCTCCGCCAGCCCTGGAGCCCGCGGTCTCCGCGGGTCTTTCCCGCCGGGACGGCGGTCTCCAACGTGCGTCTTCCCTCCGCCAGCTCGGAATCAGGGTCGCCCCTTTTTGTGCAGTTAGCGATGCCGGTCCCGAAACCGGTCAAAATTAAAATTGCTGGATTTGGGACGGCCTCGCTATACTGGAGCTTCCATAGTTAAAGAAGTCGCCGGTTCAAGCATGACAAAGAGAATCACTTACTTAAGACAACTCAGAGATCAAGCCTTTGCCTGGCTCAACGCCACCCAGTTTCTGGGTGCCTTGAATGACAATATCTTCAAGATGCTGATCCAGATGTTTCTGATCGGCCTGGCACCGGAGAGCAAGGGGCGTACCCTGGCGATAGCAACCGTGCTTTTTGCGATGCCGTACCTGTTTCTGGCGACTTATGCGGGTTTCCTGGCCGATCGCTACAGCAAGCGCAACGTTACGGTGGTTTTGAAATATGCCGAACTGGGCATCATGCTGCTCGCCGTGCCGGCCTTTGCATTCGGGAGTGCCTGGGCACTGTTTTTCCTGCTGTTTCTCATGTCGGCCCAGAGTGCGCTCTTCAGTCCCACCAAGTACGGTATTATCCCCGAGCTGGTCACACGCGACAAACTGCCCCGTGCCAACAGCTTTCTGGTCATGTGTTCTTTTCTGGCCATCATCGTCGGGTCAGCCGTGGCACCAACCCTGGCTCAGTTGACACACCAGATCAGCGGCAGCCGGTTTGCTCAGGAAGGCATGCGTTACGCCATATCGCAGATCGGCTGTGTATTCATTGCCGTGGCCGGCATTTTGACGGCGATACGTGTCTGGCGCCTGCGTCCGGCCAACCCCGAACTGCGACATGATCCGATCTTTGTCCGTCAGGTTTACCGTACAGCCAGGCGCGTCCGTCAGGATCCCGCCCTCAGTCTGGCCGTCGCCGGTACGGCCATCTTTTCCCTGATTGCCGCCTTTTTGCAGATCAACCTCGTCCAGTACGGCATGGAGCACATGGGGTTCGACGAGCGGCTGGCGAGCTACCTCTTTTTCTTTGCCGCCATCGGTATCGCTGCCGGGGCATTTGTGGCGGGTCGCCTCTCACATCGCAACGTCGAGTTCAGCACCATACCCATGGGCGCCTTACTGATGGCCCTGGCTTCGCTGACGCTCGGCATTGTCCCCTCTCTGCCGCCGCGGCTGCTGGTCTATGGCAGCATTTTTGCCGCCGGATTCGGTGCCGGTCTCTACATCGTGCCGCTCGATGCCTTCATCCAGATCCGCGTGCCGACCGGACACCGTGGCGAGGTTCTGGCTCTCAACAGTCTCATAAGCTGGGTCGGCATTCTGCTGGCCGGCATCCTGCTCTTCATCCTCGACCTCCTCAATGTCCGGCCGCACCACGGGTTTCTGCTGATCACGGTCGTGGCCTTCACTCTCGCCCTCGCCAGTCTCCTGACTTTGCGCGATTTCTGTCTGCGTTTTGTTGTCCATTGCCTGATCCGCCTGCTCTACAGGGTTAAAACCACCGGGGTCGAAAATGTACCGGTCGAAGGCCCGGCCCTGCTGATCGCCAACCATGCCTCATACATGGATGCCCTGCTGCTCTCGGCCACTTCACGCCGCCGCATCCGCTTTCTGATGTCGCGCCAGATTTACGAAAAATGGCGCTTCATAAACCCCTTTTTCCGCACCTATGGTGTGATTCCGGTCGATTCGTTCGACTCGCCCCGCCAGGTTGTCGAATCAATCAAGCAAGCCCGCCAGGCCCTGGACGACGGCTATATGGTCTGTGTCTTCGCCGAAGGCGGCATTACACGTACCGGCACGGTGCGGGCCTTCCGGCGCGGTTTCGAACGCATCATCCGCGGGACGGACTATCCGATCATCCCGGTTTATCTCGGTGGCTCCTGGGGCACTATTTACCACTACTACCGGGGCCAGCTTGTCCGTCGCTGGTTCTGGACGGGTCTGCGCCGCTACCCCGTAAATGTGCTCTTCGGCAAGCCCCTGCCTTCCACCGCCAGCGTCCACGAAGTCCGTGAGAGTGTGCTGGAACTCTCGGTCGATTACTTCAATGCCCGCCGCAGCGAACATCGCTCCCTGGGACACATCTTCGTGCGTGAAGCCCGCCGCAACTGGGGCTCCCTCGTCGCCAACGACACCACCGGTGCCAACTATACCTGGGGCCGGACCCTCACCGCCGCCCTGCTGCTGGGTCGCAAACTGGCCCCGCGCATTGGCGACGACCGCCACGTCGGCATCCTGCTGCCGCCTTCCTGTGGCGGCATGGTGGCCAACGTGGCCGTGACGCTGGCCGGCCGGGTGGCGGTCAACCTCAACTTCACCGCCTCGCGCGATGCCTTCGCCTCGGCCATCGAACAGTGTCAGATCCGGACCATTATCACCACCGGCAGTTTCGTCAAACGCTTCCCGCAACTGCCTCTGCCCGAGGGCTCGGTGGTCCTGATCGAAGACCTGGCCGCTGAGGCCACCGGCAAGGACAAACTGATGGCCCTGCTGCGTGCCAGATTCGCCCGTCCGCTCAAGGTTGCCAACGCCACAAAATCCCGGGCCGACGATGTGCTGCTGGTGCTCTTTTCCTCCGGCTCCACCGGCACCCCCAAGGGCGTCATGCTCAGCC
Organism: uncultured Lentisphaerales bacterium; assembly: GCA_964565855.1. Taxonomy (GTDB): domain Bacteria; phylum Verrucomicrobiota; class Kiritimatiellia; order RFP12; family JAZUKQ01; genus CAZMGQ01. The sequence goes on from CAZMGQ010000329.1 coordinate 2,780, forward strand.
ACCACAACGTCCTCTCGATGCTCGAAAGCCTGCGCATGGTCTTTGCCACCACTCCCAGCGACCACATGTGCGGCGCCCTACCGTTTTTCCACTCCTTCGGCATCATGGGCACCCTCTGGTATCCGCTGCTGAGCAGCATGCGCGTCACCTTCCACCCCAACCCGCTCGACGCCGGCGGCATCGCCAGAATTGTCCGCGAAGAAAACTGCACGCTGCTCTTCAGCACCCCGACCTTCCTCTCGATCTACCTGCGCAAGGCTGCGGCAGATGATTTCAAGTCGCTGCGCTTTATTCTCGCCGGTGCCGAAAAGCTGCAGGACTCCCTCGCCAGCAGCTTCGAGGAGAAGTTCGGCGTCCGTCC
>CAZMGQ010000330.1:0-3139 GCA_964565855.1 uncultured Lentisphaerales bacterium
AACACAAATTGAATTTATACTGGACCTTCTACAAACAAACTATGTAAGGAGAGCGTCTCAGCGAGCTGTGGGACGACTGTCACGTCCTACGTGGGCAAGGTAACACTTGCCCCTCCCGACCTTGGCGTTCTTGGCATCTTGGCGGTTAATTTCATTTTTGAGCAGATGCGGAGCCCTGCGATCCCAGTCAGGCCGCACGCTGTCAGACAAGTCGGACCAGTCTCACCTGTCCGACAACGCCTCATAACACCGGCATCGCGGGTCGAGGGTCGGGTGTCATGGAGTCATCCAGGACTTGCCATCAGCTATCCGGGGCTCAGGCCTTCAGACCGCGCCCCGGAGTGGCCTCCCGGGATGGCGGAGCGGCCCCCGCTCCGCCATCCCCCGATGAGCAACACCAGCTAACCCAAGCCAGCACAAGCCCCTGACCCGAGCCGGCGCTCGGGGCTCCCAGGCCAAACCCATGCCAACAGCATCCGCCTACACCAAGGCTACGGCGCGACAGGCTACAGACGACGTGACAGTCGTCCCTCCTCACCTTGGCGTCCTTGGCATCTTGGCGGTTAATTTTACTTTTGAGCAGGTGCGGAGCCCTGCGATCCCAGGCAGGCCGCACGCAGGACGACATGACAGTCGTCCCTCCCGGCTGGCGCGCAATGTCAGAGCTGTCCGATAATGTCTGTTTTTCGCGCTTTGTCGCATGACCTTCCGGGGCTCAGGCCAACGGCCGCGCCCCGGAGTGGCCCCCCGGGGTGGCGGAGCGGACCAGTCGGAAAACGTGGCGTCAGATTGGTTCGTACGCAAGGCGTCGTGCCCCGAGCTAAACAAGTGTTTGCGAGGGGCACGAGAACGCAGCGGACGGGCCGATATCACGCCACGTCCTTTCCGACCCGCTCCGCCATCCCCCGATGAGCAACACCGGCTAACGCCAACACACCTACACAGGCATACGCCAGTCCCTGACCCGAGCAAGCGCTCGGGGCTCCCAGGCAAGCCGCACGCAGGACGAGGTGACACTCGTCCCTCCCCACCTTGGCGCTCTTGGCGTCTTGGCGGTTAATTTTATTTTTTGAGCAGGTACGGAGCCCTGCGGTCCCAGTCAGCTTGCCATTTCCTCTTACGGCGTCACGATCAGCCTGCTACCGACGGTCCGTCCGCGGCAGGTGGGCTCGTACATGGCTTCGGCTTCAGCCGCCGGCACAATATACTCCCCCGGCGTGACGGCCCGGGCAGTGTAATGGAAAACATACCTTCCCCTGATGGCTCGCGAAAAGAGCAGCATCCGGTCGTCGCGCACTTCGGAGTGCAGGATCCAGTTGGGCTTGCTCTTGGGCATCCAGTCGGGCCGGGCGGCCGAAGTATGCAGGGCCGGATTTTCAATCTCCAGTCCGGCTGGCAGCAGATCGGACACGACCAGATTATCTGTGCCGCCGGGTACATCCAGCGTCAGCCGCACGGCTATCAGTTGGCCCTGTTCCAGTTCAAACGTGCCGTCGGCACGTGGTGCAAGCCGTTCTCCACTGGCGATATCACACCACTCACGCCAGATACTGACCCCTTCAGCGACAGCGTCGACTGGTGGATCGAGCGGGACTCCTGAGGTGCGGATGCTGTAAAAGAGAACTCCGGGGCCCTGGTTGACGAGTTCCAGCGTCTGGCTGGTGGCAGAGTCCGGACTCTGCCACCGGAAGGGTTCGGCATCGCTGAAGCTGAAGGCCGAGCCATCCGCGAGAGTCAGGCTGCCACGGTAACCACGACGATCGCCGACGACACTCTGCAGATATTTGCCGAGTGCCATCAGGGCCAGCGCATTGTCCTGGGTGGTTGTCCAGCCATGTTTGCCGCTCTGCAACTGGTTGAGCCTGGCGGCCAGGGCTGAGCTTTCGGCGGCGGCGGGATTAATATCGCACCAGCCGGAGAGCAGCAGGGCAGTATCGCGCACGGTGCTGGCAAGACTGCCTCCCATCGCCCGGTAAGTCTCCACCGGACCGGGGCTGTTGCTCAGCACAGTGGCGGCTTCGCGTGGACGTCCGCTCTGTCGCAGCGCAAGTGCCAGATGTGCCCTGGCATCTAGCGGAACCTCGGCTCCCAGCTCCAGCAGACGGTCGATCCAGGGACGGGCTGCGTCATTCCGTCCCGCGAGGGTCAGCACATAGCAACTGTAGGCACGCTTGCGCAGGTCTTCCCGCCAGCCGGACTCTCCATCAACCCGGGCGGCAGTCGTCCGCAACAGTCGCACCAGATAGTCGAGGGCGGCCTGCAGAGGTTGTGCGGCAACCGTCTGGCCGGCGTTGCGGGCTTCGATCAGGAAGTGGGTGGCATAGATCGAGCCCCATTCGTAGACATCGCTCTGGCTTGCCCAGTACGCAAAGCCGCCGCCGGGCCGCTGCATGGTCAGGATACGGCCGATGCCCCGCTCGAGGTAGCGGGCAGCCTGATTGTCGATTACAAGATCGGGCCGCAGGGTACGGGCGAGATCGGCGAAATAGAGCAGCGGGAAGCTGGTCGAGACGGTCTGCTCGAGACAGCCGTAAGGATAGCGTAGCAGGTATTCGAGTGCCTCGCCAAGTTCGGCCACGGGCGTATCGCTGACCACGATGCGAGTCTGGCCGGTGCCGGGAAGCAGATTTTCAGACACCGGCAGGCTCAGGTTTTCACCCGCCACCAGGCGACCGGCACGGGTGATCGTTGTCAGGGCCGAGGCCGGACGGATGGGCAGTTCGATCTCTTCACAATAGTCACTTTCGACCCCCTGCAACTCAGCAGTCAGGATGATCCTGGATGCCCCCGGAACCTCACCGACCTGGAACGACAGGGAGTGCAGTTTTCGTTCACGCGGAGCAAGTTGCAGCGAAACCGACTTTTCTGCGACTGTCAGGTCGCCCTCGGTGGCGATCTCTAGCTGAACCGGTTGTTCACTGTCTGTCTCATTATAGAGGGTCAGGGTACCGCTGAAACGATCATGCGGTGCGGCAAAACGGGGCAGGCTGTTTTCGATGACCACCGGACGCCGTACAGCGACAGCCGCGTCGGCAGAACCATAGGAGTAAGCCCCGGCTGCCACGGCCATCAGGCGCAGCTCGCCGGTGAATTCAGGCAGATCGAAAACTGCCTCGACCCGGCCCTCTTCGTCGGTACG
>CAZMGQ010000331.1:0-3125 GCA_964565855.1 uncultured Lentisphaerales bacterium
GGCCAGGGCACGGCGCAGGTTGATCACCTGCATCTCGAGCGCTTCCGGCTCAATATCGATGTCAGACAGTTCCATGCCCTCGGGAATCGGCACGGTTACCGGCTGATGACAGGCTGTACAGGCAATAATCAGGCCTGCCCCGCGCGGGTCGATCGAAAGGCTTTTCGAACAATGCGGACATTCGAACGTGATGTCGTCAGGCGGAATATCCTCTGCATCGACCTCGACAAATCCCTCTGCCTGGACCAGATCCATGTCCAGATCTTCAACTTCGTCTGTCATCGTACTGAGCTTCCTTTCCGACATGTGTTAGAAACACCCGGCCTCGCCACGGACGACCTCAGCCGGGACTGCTCAAGCCTGGGCACCTGCCCCGGGCTTGACAATTTTGCCGGCCCTGATGCAGGCCGCGCATACCTTGCGCCGCACGGTACGCCCGTTTTCAAGCGAACGTACCCGGTGCAGGTTGGGCAGAAAACGGCGACGGGTGACACCGGTAATGTGCAATCCGATACCGCCCTTGTGCTTCGCCAAGCCCCGGCGGACGATACGATTGCCCGAACTGGGCCCCTTTTTACAAATCTCACAAACTCTGGACATGATATTACTCCCTCAAAAGGCGCAGCAGTATAGGATATCCCAATCGGGAGATCAAGACAAAAGCAACGCAATTTCCGCCACGATCGCAGCCGGCTCCGGCATCCGCCCGCGACCGGTATAACCACAGGCCAGATCTCCCTCGCCGGCATCCATCACAGTCACGCCGTCCTGCCGCAACTGCGCAATGTTGCGCTGCGTGGCCGGATTGTCCCACATGTGAACGTTCATGGCTGGTGCCACGAGCAGCGGGGCCCGGGTGGCCAGCAGAGCCGCGGTCAACATGTCGTCGGCAATACCATGCGCCATTTTGGCAATCACGTTGGCCGTACAGGGGGCCACTACAAAAACAGTCGCCCGGTCGGCAAAGCCGATATGCTCCGGCATCCACTGCTGCGGCTCCGCAAAGGCGTCAACCCCGACCGGATTGCGCGAAAGGGTCTGAAAGGTGAGCGCAGTCACAAACTTGGTGGCCGACTCGGTCATCACAACCGAGACATCCCACCCCTGCTTGTCACAGAGGCGCACCAGCTCGCAGGCCTTGTAGGCCGCGATCGAACCTGTTACGCCGATAACAATATGTGGTTTGGCTCCAGACATTCCACTCTCCCGCTTGAATCCGGCCCGGAATCTGCACCGGACTCACCCACAGGCTAGCATTGCAAGGCCCGTGGTTGCAATTCAAAACTATGGCAGATTTTGCTCATCCCTCAAAAAACTCACCGTACGCTTGATGGTTAAAATGGAGGGCGGCAGGCTCTTGCCGCCGAAAGAAACCGCAACTGAATCCGCCCCTCAATTCGCCGCAACTTTAAACACCAGCCATCACCCGATCGCAGGATACCGGCCGCAAACCTCGTGGGCCTTGTCGCGCAGCCAGACCGCATCCTCCGGCTCCATGCCGGTCGGCACAAAGGTCGCCTCGCGGACATCAAACCCGGTCATCCGTTCGTACCAGACACAGCCGATCAGGTAACAGCCGCGGCTGTTGAGGTGGGTCGGGTCGTTATGCAGCGCCGGAATTCCGCGCCAGGTACTGTTGATCTGCCAGATCCAGCCGACAGCCAGCGAGTTTTCCTGACGCGGCAGTTCAGGGGCTACAGCTTTCTGATGGTCGAACCCCGGCTCGGGCCAGACAAAGCTCCTGCCCGGCTCCTCACGCACAGCCTGAACCGCCTCGCCCGAAGGCAGAACGTGACAGTCGTACTTCCCGGCATAATGGGCGTAGGTATCGCGAATCCCCTCAAACATGCGCCGCTGCGTGATGTTGTGCTCGGGAAAATAGGTCGAGTCGGCACGGTAAGCCCAGGTCTGATGCAGTGCCACGGCCGCACCGGGGGCCAGCTCACGCACCCGGGCTGTCAGACGTCCCAGGTATGGCTCGAAGGTCTCAGGCAGCCAGCTCTCCAGACTCACCTGCTGCAGCGTCACAATATCCCAGCTATCAGCTTTCAGAGCCTCCTGCAGCGACCCCTCACGCTTTTCACCGTCCGGCCCTGTATCCTGATAGGTTTTGTAATCCGGCACACGCGCCGTATATTCGGACAGGTTCCAGTGTTTTTCCAGCGAGCAACCCCCGAGGTTGGCCCGCCTGACCACAAATTCGGCCGCACCCGCGCTCCGGGCGATGTCTTCAAGAAAAGTCAGGGCATTGTTGGCAAAACTGTTGCCGACGGTCAGCAGTCGAACGGTCTTCATGATTATCTCTCCATTTTGGCGCGCACAAATTCCGCCAAGTGATGTCATACAAGGGTAAAACCCACCGCTCACGAGGTCAAGCCCACTGTACCACAGGCATTCCTGCCTTTTTGCTTTCCTTTATCCAGAGCTGGAGCCCGGGGCAACCCGGGGCAACCCGGGGCAAGGTGACACTTGCCCCTCCCGACAAACCTGTTGAACCATATCGGGGAGGGACGAGTGTCACCTCGTCCGCGATAAAATGGAACCTGCCTTTTTCTTGTGGCAGAGTCCCGACACTGCCACCACCATAATCTGACAAACTATTTGCAAGATTACAGTCAACACAAAACTCATCGTTCAAAAAAACAAAGCAACAACCGTGATTTCTAAAATTGCGGCTCTGTCTTGCGGGCGGCTGCCAAGTGTGGTATTTTTGTTTTCCTTTATCGGCTTGCCGCCTTTCCGATTTGATGAAGGAAAACCTCAGATGCCTACACTGCGTACACGTCTCGAAAAAAGCTGCTTTGCTCCACGCCTCAAAGCACGTAGTAAACGTGCCGCTCTGGAAGAACTGAGCGACCTGCTCGTGGAGGGTGGGGTGGTGGCAGCCGAAGCGCGGGACGATGTGCTGGCGGCCCTGATCGATCGTGAGGAAAAGATGTCCACCGGCATGCAGTACGGTGTGGCGATTCCCCATGCCAAAACCGACCGGATCGATGGGCTGGTCTCGGCCGTGGCTATTTCTGAAGACGGCGTGGACTTTGACTCACTCGACGGTAAACCCGCCTTTATTTTCGTAGTCACACTCAGCCCCCCGACCGAGGTCGGCTCACACATCCGCTTTCTGG
>CAZMGQ010000332.1:0-3120 GCA_964565855.1 uncultured Lentisphaerales bacterium
CACCTGCTCGATGTTGCTCGTCGGCAAGCCGCGCCCCGCCATAATCAGCTCCAGGGCCTTATCGATACAGACCCGCTCGAAAGCCTGCCGCGGATTGCCACCGCTCGCCGCCCGTTGCCAGAGGTTTAGCGCCAGGCGTTCCTCGTCGGCTGTCGGCTGAGTCTGTCCATAAATCAGATAGTCGGCCAGCAACGCCATCGAGCGACGGTCGCCGAACTTTTCGATTGCCGCCTGGAGGGCTGCCCTGCCCTTGACCACATCAAGATCCGTCCCGAGGCCGGTCAGACTGGCATACCCCTGCCAGTAAAAGACGTCGGGCTCTTCCTCTACGTTCAGGTCACGCTCAGCCAACTGGTCGAGTGCCTCAGCCGCCAGCAGTATCCCGGCAGCCGGGTTGGCCTCATGTTCGTCATCCCCCCGGGCCACCCAGAAGGCCAACCGGATCCCGGCCAGGGGATGTCCCGTCGCGGCCAGCTCCTCCAGTTCTTCGCGGTTGAGCGTCCAGTAGTTTTTCGCCAGCTCAGCCGCAGGGTCTGCCACACTGTCTTCGGCGTCGAGCCTGGCTGATTGCCCGATCCGGCCATCCTCGCGCAAACGGTCGCCCCGCGACAGGAGCCAGTAAGACAGAAAACCGATCGTACAGAGAACCGCGATCATCAGGATGACCCGGAAAGCATGATTCATCCCCGGACTGTGGCCCGCCTCACGATCCTGCAACATGCTCTTTCCCCTTGCGGCCCGGCGGCGACGTCTCCGCCCCGAACGCGACTGACTGCCGTCCGCATCAGTCGCCCCTTCCTCCGCCCCCTCCGCCTCCTCCGGCGGCTGTAGCGGATCGTGCCTCAGACGGCGCGCTTCCAACAGGTCGCAGAAGGCAAAGTACATCTCGCTCCCGTCGGCAATGGCCTCTTCGCCTCCCTCGCAACGAGTCAGAAAGAACTCCCACTCCGGCCAGACGGATGGTGGCAGAGTCTGGACACTGCCACCGAGCATCTGCCGGATAATGCGTCCGAGCGAACGGACGTCGGTCCGGCTGTCGGCCCGGATCGCCGATGTCTCACGCAAAACCGGTTCGAGACCGTAATCGGCCAATTTGGCACTGATGCGGCGGCTGACGGGGTGACGCTGAAAAGTAACTGACGCAAGATCGAACGGGCCACCGACAATGCCCGCACCGTGGAGAGCTGCGAGGGCTTCTGTCAGATCGACCACCAGCGGCCAGAGCTGTGTCTGGGGGATGCCGTTCTCAAAGTACTGACACAGCTCTGCGGCATCGGAGAGCGGCAGCTCCTCGTGACCGTCGGCCAGCTTCAGCCCGAACTCACTCGCCGGAATACCACGCGGCATCTGCGAACGAATCCACCAGAAACCATTGTCCTCACCCCAGGCAAAGGGCCTGGCAAGACAGGGATGATTAGTCGCGATCAGCGGCTCGATCAGGGCGCTGAAACCATCCAGATCGAGGTGTTCGGGAGGCGACATCACCAGCAGGTGACAGGCAGGGCCGGTCGAGCCGTAGAGGACCTCGTAACAGGCGGCATGGTCGCCCATGCCGAACAGCCGCTGGATGGTGTGGGGCCCGATTTGGGAGTGTAGTTCAAATGATGCAGCTTGTGACATGATGTTGTGAAATCAGTTTTGAAAGAGAGGTTCGAGGACTTCCACCAGTGGCGCATGGAGCTGACCGTTGGAGCCCAGATAAGCCAGGCGATGTCCCCCGAAATGACGCAGGACTTCGCCCCGGCCACCAGCCTGCTGCAGGATCAGATCAGCAGCGGCAATATCCCAGAGATAGATGCCCGGCTCGAAATAGGCATCGGCGGTACCGGCGGCGACCTGACAGATATCGAGGGCCGCAGCGCCGAAGATACGGGCCCGCTGCGCCAGGCTGGCAATCCGGTTGAAAAAGCGGAAGGGCTGGCTGCCGGGATCGGCGGACTTGTCCGCCCCGGTATGGATGTTGGCCACGTCCAGTGTGGCAGTGTCGGAGCAACGGATCGGCTCCCCGTTGCAGAGGGCAGGCTGATCGGCGGCGGCCTCGAAGAGCAGGTCCAGCTCGGGTGCATAGACGCAACCGGCGAGTGTCTGCCCATCCTGGCGCACGGCGATTGAGCAGCACCAGTAGGAGTTGCCGTGGAAAAAGTTCACCGTGCCGTCAATCGGATCGACAATCCACTGACGTGCGGCATCCGGCGCTGATGCCGCCGCCTGGTTGTCGCTGCCGGGAATGTCTTCCTCACCCAGAATGGCGTCGCCGGGGAAACAGGCGAGGATGCTGTCGGTGGCAATTTGCTGACACTCCAGATCCAGCTCGAGCTTCACGTCGTGACGCGCGATCAGGTTGGCCTCCTGCCGACGTTCGCGCTGCTGCAGGGCATGGGTGGCCGCACGACGGGCAGCCTGAACTGCCACCGCCAGCAACAACGACGGAGTATGAGACTGTATGATTGATTCGGTGGACATTATGGTTCGAAACTCAACCGGCAAAAAGAAAACAGATTGCGCACAGAGCCAGTTGTCGGTGAAAACTCACGCCGCAGAGATTAGCAATCCGGCACGTTTTTTTGAAGCAGATTATTTGGAATCGGCTCCGATCAGGACCGAGGCCGGGTCGATCCCGGCTGCCGTGAGCTTATCGGCCACCTGCTGGTTTTTGCGCTCCATCCGGTAGCAGATTGCCCAGTAGCCGATCGCCTCCTCACGACGACCGAGCTTTTCCATCGTATCGCCGAGGTGTTCAAAAATCACCGGATCCACCACCTGACCTTCGGCCGCCCGACTGAGCCAGATCAACGCTTCTTCGTAGCGACCGTCCTGATAGTAAATCCAGCCGAGCGTATCCTGATAGGCGTAATTTTCGGGATGCTGTGCCAGGGCCGCTTTCACGAGCACTTCGGCTTCGTCGAGCTTGCGCCCCTGTTCGGCCAGCATGTAGGCCAGATAGTTCTGCATGGTGGCGGAGTCGGGATGTTCTGCCAGCCCCTCGCGAAACACCTCTTCGGCACGCTCGAAATGTTGCTGTTCCTCAAGGCTGGCACCCAGCATAACCCAGATCTCGGGATGAATCTTTTCGCGCCGGTAACGTCGCCGCAGTTGGCGCAGGGAGGTTTCCAGCTCCTG
>CAZMGQ010000333.1:0-3114 GCA_964565855.1 uncultured Lentisphaerales bacterium
ATGGGGCACCCTGGCGCGGCGCGACCAGGCGGCCAGCTTTTCGGCCAAAGCCAGACAATCCTCCGGTGCCTCGATCACACAGGGCCCCGCGATCAGGGAAAGCGGCGCACCACGTCCAAAAGCAACCCCGCCCACGGTAAACCTGCGGTACTTCTCTGCTGCATTGCTCATGCCAGCCCCCTTTCGCACATCAGCGCCTCCACCAGGGCCACATCCTCGGGACGGTCCACACCGACAGCGACCTCATCCGTCTCGACAACCGCAATCCGTCCGCCGATATAGAGGGCCCGCAATTGTTCGAGTGCCTCACACTCCTCCAGTGCCGCCGGCGGTGCAGCCACAAAACGCTGCAGAAACCCGCCACGGTAGCCGTAAATTCCGATATGCCGCCGGTAAAGCCCCGACGCCATATCCGGTGCGCCGTCACGACGATACGGGATCGGTGCCCGCGAAAAATAGAGCGCCCGCCCCATGCCATCGACCACCACCTTGACGATCGCCGGCTCCGCCAGCTCGGCGGCCGAGCGCAGCGGCGTACAGGCGGTGGACATCTCTAGCTCCGGATTGTCGATCAGCACCCCGGCCACCCGGTCGATCAGGCGCGGATCGATCAGGGCTTCGTCGCCCTGAATATTCAGCACGATATCGTCGGCAGCAGCCCCGGCGGCTTCGGCTACCCGGTCGGTCCCCGAGGGATGATCCGGACGGGTCATGACGGCACGGGCTCCGCTCCCGGCGACAGCCGCAGCAATCCGTTCATCATCCGTCGCCACAATCACCTCGTCCAGTGTCTCTGCCCGCAGGCAGGCCTCGACCACATGCAGCACGAGCGGCTTGCCACAGATCGGGGCGAGACTTTTGCCGGGGAAACGTGTCGAACCCCAGCGCGAAGGAATCACTCCATAGACCTTCATGAATTCAGAGCACCTCTTTGGCAGCCGGAGCACTGTCAGCCGGGGCGGCAGCCGTTTCTTCGTCGTCAGCGACTGGGTCAGCCGTGGCAGTGTCTCCGGCGTCAGTGTCTCCGGCGTCAGCCTTGTCAGCTTCGTCCGGTTTTTCGTCCGCGTCTTCAGTCGCAGCCGCAGCCTCGGGCGCCGGCTCGTCCACCGCTGCCACCGGAGCCACAGCCTGTGGCACAACTGCGGGAGCCACCGCCGCACTTTCGGATTCACGGAAATCAGCCAGGAGGATCGGGGCATGTCCCCGCAGACCCAGCCACTCAACCTGCTGCGAGCCATTCACACCCACCGGCTGGCCGTTGCGGGTCTGCAAGCTGGCCGTATGCAGGGCGGCACCACGATAGCCGCGCATGAATACCCGCCGTGTGTGCCAGTTGAGGCCCCCGATCAGCGGCTGCTCGGCGCCGTCTTTGTCACGGACAAAAATTGCGGCATTTTCGAGATTCACCAGACAGCCGCGCGTCGCACGCGAGACGGCGTTGAGAACCTCATCAACAGACTTCTGCGGCTCAACAGCCTGGGCAAACCCCATCAGCAGCCCCGGCTGCCAGTCGCCACTGTCGCCTTTTACCAGCACCAGCCTGGCGCCGCGCCAGAGGCGGTTGCGTGCGCAGGGGGTCAGCCGCAGTTCCCGCACGGTCAGCTCGGCCTCATCCGGCGAAGAGCCCGGCAGGGAGCCGACAAGATCTTTCGCCACCAGTGTCAGCGGCCATTCGAGGCTGGTCGAGCCGATTGTAACTTCGAGATCGAGTTTGCGTGCCAGACGACGTTCGAGCCCCTGCCGGGCCCAATCCGTACCGGCATACCAGCGCAGCGCGAACCAGGCCGCCACCACGATCAGTGCCAGAACCAGCAATCTTACAATCAGCTTTTTCATGCTTTCACCCTCTTCATTAGCACGGCACCATTGCACCGCACGTCGAACTACAGGGAATAATCCAACAAAAGCGGCTTTTATACAAGCCAAACCGCATGACAGCGAAACTGCCGGAGCCGCTCCGCCGCTTTCCCACCGCTACACTTGCCGCCCGCCTGCCAAAAGAGTATAGTATGCGCCCGAACCGCAGGCCAGCAGCCTGCCCAACAGGAGACGCAACAAATGCAGAAGTACGAATGCCAGCCTTGTGGCTACATCTACGACCCCGAACTCGGTGACCCGGACAACGGAGTCGACCCCGGAACATCCTTCGAAGACGTACCGGAAGACTGGGTCTGCCCGCTCTGCGGGGCCGACAAAACCGAATTCCTCCCTGTCTGATCAAACAGGACGGCGGGTCGGTTGTGCGGCACCTCTATATTCATGTGCCGTTCTGCCGGTCGAAATGCGCCTACTGCGCCTTTTATTCCACGACCGACCAACCGCCCGCCGATTTTGTCACCAACCTGATCCGCGAACTGCGGCTGCGCCGGGCCCCGGTCGAAGCCCCCGCCACAGTCTATCTGGGCGGCGGCACACCGACCGTACTGGGCACGGCAGGCTGTGCCGCACTCTTTCGCGCTCTGCGGCAAAGCTGGCTCCCGACCGACTCCCTGCCCGGCGAGTGGACTGTCGAAACCACCCCCGCCGCCCTGACACCGGAGCTGGCGCAACTGCTGCACCGTAGCGGCGTCACACGCCTCAGCATCGGTGCCCAGTCTTTCAGCGACGCCACCCTGCGAATGCTCGGCCGCAACCACAATGCCGCTTCTATCGCCGCCGCCTTCCAAGTCGCCCGTGCCGCCGGCTTCAGCAATATCGGCCTCGACCTGATCGCGGGCATCCCGCAGGTCACCCCTGCCGCCTGGCGGACGACCCTCGAAGCCGCCCTGCAGCTCCAGCCGCAACATATCTCGGTTTACAACCTCTCCCTCGAACCGGGAACGCCGTTGTCAGATGCCGTTGCCAGCGGCAGACTGCCCCTGCCCCCGGACGACGCCCAGCTTGCCGCCCTCAATCTCGCCGAGGAACTCCTCACCTCCGCCGGCTACGAACGTTACGAGATCTCCAACTACGCCCTGCCCGGACGGGCCTGTCAGCACAATCTGGCCGTCTGGCGCGGCGAAGACTTCCTCGGCCTGGGCCCGGCGGCGTCTTCACGTACAGGCCGGCAGCGTCGTACCAATCTGCCCGATCTCGCAGCCTGGAGCCAGGCCCCCCGCCACGGGCTCTATCCGC
>CAZMGQ010000334.1:0-3093 GCA_964565855.1 uncultured Lentisphaerales bacterium
AGGAGGCGGCACCGATGGGCTTGTTTTTGCCACGGAAGATCACTTCGAAGTCGGTCTGTTCGTGTGGCTGACGCCGGAAGGTTTCGGCGACTTCGAAGCGTGGGTCGTCTGTCAGGGCCTGTTGCATCATGTCGAAATAGTCTAGCTGGTCGGTTGCCAGGTGGAAGTGGCTGCCGGGTCTCATGACACGGCAGATGGAATCGAGAAAGAAGGGGGTAAAGAGGCGCCGGTTGTGGTGTCGGCGTTTGGGCCAGGGGTCGGGGAAGAAAAAGTAGACTGCGGTGGTCAGGCTGGCGGGCAGGTTGACGGACAGGGCCGCCACGGCATCGGCCCGCAGGAGGCGGATATTGGTCAGTCCCTCGCGGCGGGCCGTGAGGTCGATCCGTGCCAGGCGTGCGCTTTCGCGCTCGATGCCGATAAACTGTGTATCCGGGAAGGCCCGGGCCCGGGCCAGCAGAAAGCGGCCTTTGCCGCAACCGATATCCAGCTCGACCGGGCGGGCCGGGTCGAGGACATCGTCCAGACACAAAGGCTGATCGGGTGCCGGTTCCGGCAGCAGCATGGTGGGCGGTAACGACGGATCGTTAACGGCCGAAAACACGCGCGAAGAACCCCTTGTTCTTGCCATCCATAGCCTTCTGTATCTGATTTACTGCAAACATGTGGAACTTCTCCACGCCCTGGTTCATGCGGAACTTGCGCGCTGCCGTCTTGAGCCCCTTGCGACCGAGCCCGATCAGGCGGGCGGTTTCGGCCGCATCGTCTCCGGAACGACGCTCTGCCAGATTGCGGATGAGACTGTCAAACTCCCGGATGAGCTGGTTGGCTCCCTGAAAGTCACCCCGCTGGAATTCTTCAAGAATCCGCGTGAGAGCGAGTTGTTTGGCTGTCCTGCCACTGATATCTGATGCGCTGGCCATAAATTACTCCTTAGTGATTGCTAGTTGTAATAGTACCGCAAGCCACAGCAATACCATACACGCAATGAGTCCGGAGTGCAACGTAATAAGCAAAAAAGCAATCGGCCATAATCTCAGGGGTATTGGTTTGAGTATCTTATTTTGGGGTTTACAGATAAAGCGGTCCATGATAGTGTACCTGTTTGACTGGAGAGGGGTAAAAAATGAAACCACTCATGATTTCAAAATCCAAACTCAAACCGCGTCTTTTTGAGGTGCTCAGACAGGTTGAGGCGGGGCAACACGATGTATGGGTAACAGACCGCAACCAACCTGTTGTCAAACTGGTTGCAGCCCGCGCCGCTGAAGATGATGAGCTGGCTTATATGCGTGGCATGGTAAAGAAGTATGAGGGTTACGACATCCCACTGGATGAACCGTGGGAGGCGGCCCAATGATCGTGCTGGATACCCACGCCTGGATCTGGTTTGTTGACCAGCCGGATATTCTGGGGCGTAATGCTCTGGCAGCTATCGAAACGGCAAGAAAAAGCAAAGAGATTTTCATCTCATCCATCAGTGCGTGGGAGGTCTATATGCTCTCGATTCGTGGGAGACTCAGCTTCACGGTTGAGCCTGAAATATGGATCAAACGTTGCGAGAGATTTGATTTCTTCCGCTTTATTGCCGTGGACAACGAAATTGCCCGTATTGCAACCAGCTTGCCCGGAGAGTTTCATACGGACCCGGCGGATCGCATGATAGTGGCGACGGGACGCTATCTGGGAGCCCCGGTGATCACGCGTGATGCAAAAATTCATGCCTATCCTCATGTTGAGGCAATCTGGTGAGCCGGGAGCGTCCAGCCCGGAAACCTTTACCAAAGGCAGAACATGCTTGATTTTTCGGAGCTTGCCTCCGATTATTCAAGCATATTCAGAGGTTCGTCCTTCTCTACTCACACTCTTACTTTTGACATGCTTTTCTTGACAAAGGGGCTGTTTTTGGGTGAGATTGCAGGCAGTGCGGCAGATGCGCCGGTACCGGGCAGCCGCTTTCCATATTTTCAGGGTTTCAGATGATCACCGTCAACGCGAATTACGCCAAACTTCAGGCCTCCTACCTTTTCTCAGACATTGCCCGCCGCGTCACAGCTTTTACCGACGCCAACCCGGATGCCAACATTATCCGGCTCGGTATCGGCGATGTCACCGAACCGCTACCACCAGCCTGTATCGAGGCCCTGCAGAACGCCGTCAGCGAAATGGCAGAAGGACAGAGCTTCCGTGGTTATGGACCCGAACAGGGCTACGACTTCCTGCGCAAAATTATCGCGGAAAATGACTTCCGGGCACGCGGCTGCGACATCGCGGCTGATGAGATTTTTGTCAGTGACGGTGCCAAGTGTGATACAGCCAATATCCAGGAACTCTTCAGTCAGGATATCCGCATTGCCGTGCCGGACCCGGTCTATCCGGTCTATGTCGATACCAACGTCATGGCCGGGCGTACCGGTACCTTCCGCGACGGGCGTTACGAAGGTCTGGTCTATCTCGACAGCACCGCTGCCAACGGCTTTGTGCCGGACCTGCCGCGCGAGCCGGTCGACCTGATCTACCTCTGCTTCCCCAACAACCCGACTGGCGCCACGGCCACACGTGAGCAACTCAAGGCCTGGGTGGACTATGCCCGCGTACACAAGGCTCTGATTCTCTTTGATGCCGCCTACGAAGCCTTTATCCGTGACCCGTCGCTGCCCCACTCGATCTACGAAATCGAAGGAGCCCGCGAGGTGGCGATCGAGTTCCGCAGCTTCTCCAAAACAGCCGGCTTCACCGGTACCCGCTGTGCCTTTACCGTTGTGCCCAAATCACTCAATGCCTATACCGGTGACGGCAGTGCCGTGGCACTGCACCCGCTCTGGAACCGCCGCCACACGACCAAATTCAACGGTGTCTCCTACCCCGTCCAGCGGGCGGCCGAGGCGGTCTATAGCGCCGAGGGCCAGGCTCAGGTAAAGGGGCTGATCGACGGCTATCTCGGCAACGCCCGCATCATCCGCGAACGTCTGACCGAGCGTGGTTTTGCCACGGTCGGTGGCGACAATTCTCCGTACATCTGGCTCAATACCGGCGGCGACTCCTGGGAGTTCTTCGACCGGCTGCTGAACGAAGCACAGGTGGTGACGACCCCCG
>CAZMGQ010000335.1:0-3088 GCA_964565855.1 uncultured Lentisphaerales bacterium
TATCCCCCCGACTTGCCGGGTGTCGAGGCGGTTTTTATTGCACTGCATGGCACGTTTGGTGAAGACGGCGGCATCCAGCAGCTCCTCGAGGCCCGTGGGTTGCCCTATACGGGTGCGAACAGTCGCTCCAGCCGTCTGGCGTTCGACAAGCTGCTGACCCGTGCTGCTCTGGCCGCGGCCGAACTGCCGATAGCGCCGGGACAGATATTGAGTGACGCCGAAACTGCCGCTGACATCCGGCTGCCATGTCCGCTGGTTGTCAAACCACCGCGCGAAGGCTCCAGCGTGGGCATTACAATCGTAACAGACCCGGCAGAGCTGGAGGCCGCGGTCGCCGAGGGGCGACGCCACGACCGGGAATTGCTGATCGAGCAGTTTATACCGGGTCGCGAATGGACAGTGGGGGTTGTGGACGATCAGGCACTGCCACCGATCGAGATTCAGCCGACGCTGGATGGTGGCTGGTACAGTTGGAATGCCAAGTATTTCTCCGAAGGCACGACCAACTACATCTTTACCGAAGACAATCCGGCGGATGTGGCACTGTCCGGACTCTGCCGCCAGATTGCGCTCGATGTTTTCCGCACCCTGGGAGCCAGGGGGTTTGGACGGGTTGATTTTCGTATCGACCCGACAGGCAAGCCCTTTGTGCTTGAGCTGAATACCATCCCGGGATTTACGGAACACAGCCTGTTGCCGATGGCGGCTGCCAGGGCGGGGCTGTCGTTGCCGGATCTCTGTGAAAAGATCATGGAAACTGCCGCCTGCTGAATAGGCGACTCACCCCTGATCGGGGCGTGGCATCTCGCCGCGCGGCCAGGATCCGAGAATCGCGATGCGCGGATGTTCGGCACGCAGCTCCGAGAGGGCCCGGACGACGGCGGCATCCTCGGCATGGCCATCGAGCATGAGAAAGAAACGGTACTCGAAAGGCCGCTCCGGGATGGGGCGCGACTCGATATGGGTCAGGTTGACGCCGGCACCGGCGAAGTAGCTCAGGCCTTCGTAGAGGGCACCGGGCCGGTGGTTGAGTTCGACCATCAGGGCCGTCCGGTCGTTGCCGCTGGGGGGCAGTCCTTCTCGTGCCAGCAGCAGAAAACGAGTGACGTTGTAGGGGGCGTCCTGAATGCCGGTGGCAACTGTTTTGAGGCCGTAGCGTTGCGCCAGCTCGGGGCCGCCGATGGCGGCGGTGCCGACTTCGGCACTGGCCCAGCGGGCGGCTTCGGCCGTGCTGGCGGACGGAATAATTTCGGCCGCCGGAGTTTCGCGCGTCAGCCAGTCGCGGCACTGAGCCAGCGCCTGCGGGTGTGAATAGATGCGGCGCAGGGCGGAGAGTCCGGCTGTGTCGGGATGGGCGTGCAGTCCGTGCTCGATGCGCAACATACGTTCGCCCACAATCCGGCACTCCGGCTCACGGGCAAAGGAGTCGAGCGTGATGGCAACGCTGCCTTCGATCGTGTTTTCCACCGGTACGACTCCCAGCTCAACTTCACCGTGGCTGACACGCCGGAAGACGAGAGGAATCGAAGCACAGGGAACAAGTTCGGCGGGGCTACCGCCAACCTGTCGGGCCACAGTGTGGGTATAGGTGCCTTCGGGGCCCAGGTAAGCGATTTTTTTGTGAGTGCCGGTTTGCATGATCTGTCGGAATTCGGAGAATGGGAGGCTGGCTAGAGGTCAGAGACGTCCGTCAACATCCGCTGCCGGCCAGAGGCCCTTGACGTCGTACAACACGTGGTTGGCGGCACAATGCTCGCGCACTGTTGCGAGGGACAGCTCACGGAAACAGTCGTGAGCCACTGTCAGAACCGCCGCAGCATAGTCCTGTCCGGGGATTGTGGCATGACACTGCAGGTTGCAGCTCGCGGGCAGGGCGGAGCCATTGGCCACCGGGTCCACGATATCCACCTCCATCCCGTAGCCCTTGAGTTCAGTAATCACATCAAGCACGCCCGAGTTGCGCACGTCGGGACAGTTCTCCTTGAAGGTGATACCCAGCACCAGTGCCCTTGCGCCGACGGCGGCAATTCCTTTGGCGGCCATCAGCTTGATAACCGTTGCCGCAACGTAGGCACCCATCCGGTCGTTGATGCGGCGGCCAGCCAGGATCATTTCGGGATGAAAACCGAGCGACTGGGCCTTGTGCGTGAGGTAATACGGGTCGACCCCGATACAGTGCCCTCCCACCAGGCCGGGGCGAAACGGCAGAAAGTTCCACTTGGTGCCGGCCGTTTCGAGAACTTGGCCCGTATCGATTCCCATGCGGGCAAAGAGCATCGCCAGTTCGTTGATCAGGGCGATGTTGACATCGCGCTGGGTGTTCTCGATCACCTTGGCGGCCTCAGCAACACGGATGCTGGCTGCCCGATAAGTACCGGCGTGAACAACCCGGCGGTAGAGTTTCTCGAGCCGCTCGGCTGCCGCATCACTCGAAGCGGCCACGACTTTGCAGATGTCGCCCAGCCGTCGTGTGCGGTCGCCGGGATTGATGCGTTCGGGACTGTAGCCGACCTCAAAATCGCGCCCGCAGGTCAGGCCCGAGATGCGTTCGAGAATCGGAACACAGACCTCCTCGGTTGCGCCGGGAAAGACAGTCGATTCGAACACCACCAGCATGTCCGGTTGCAGGACTCGTCCGACCGTCTCGCTGGCAGCGATAAGCGAGGAGAGGTCGGGCTGTTTGGCAGGAGTGACGGGGGTCGGCACAGCCACGATCAGGATAGTACATTCTGCCAGGCGGGCGGGATTGTCGATGAAGTCGATCCGGTCGCCGGGGGCCGACAGCTCCTCCCGGCTGACTTCGCCGGTGATGTCGTCGCCCCGGCGCAGTGCCTGGATGCGGGAAGTGTCGTGATCGAAACCCAGGGTGCGCAGTTGCGACGCAAAAGCCACTGCCAGCGGCAGGCCCACGTAGCCGAGTCCGATAATCCCTACAACTTCCTGATGCTGCATCTTGCTCTGCTCCTCAAAGTGTGGTTCAGCTTATCACAGCGCAATATGGCTTCAACAGCAGAAAGCATTTTTGAGCGTGGTGATTAGGGCTGTTTCATCTGTTTTAGGCAGAATGGAATTGTTTGGTCGTGGTGAC
>CAZMGQ010000336.1:0-3052 GCA_964565855.1 uncultured Lentisphaerales bacterium
CAGCGGCTGCTGGCAAGTCTGCGGCATCTGCTGGAGTAGAGGGAGTTGACGGCGCTGATTCCGGTCCGGGAGCAGATGCCTCGCGGGGTCGGGCGACTGGTTTTGACGCATCGGATGTCTGGTCGGCCAGATCCGCAGCCGGACGGGAGCGGCGGCGCAGACTGAACCATCCGGTGTGACGTTCGAAAACCGAGAGCAGAAAAAGCAGGGCCGCCAGCAGGTAGAGCCAGACGGCGATTGCGAGCGGACGGTGCGTCCGGGGCAGACGCTGCCAGATTTCGCCGACATCTGCCAGGGCACTGCCGCCGGAAATCTGTGCCATACTCGCCAGCAGGGCCGCACCGTCGCTGGCGCTGGCCGGGGCAAACTCGGGCGAATAAGGCAGACAGACCGGCGGCAGGCTCGTTGTGTGACCGTCGGGAAAAATCACGCTTGCGAGGAGAGTTTCGCTGCCAGTGAGGGCGATGTCCGCCGCCAGTTGATCGGCACTCTGCCAGGTGAGCGGCACTTCCGCATGATCCGGCGTTTCGCCGGGCCGATGCCGCAGGATGCTGGCCTTGACACCACTGAGGCTGCGCAGTTCAGGCTGGTTCAGATCGATGTGGACTGCCACGCGGACTCCACCGGAGATCGGCTGTTGCTGTATCAGGATGCCCGCCCGTTCACGGTCCTGTGCGCCAGCAGTGTAG
The DNA here is from genome assembly GCA_964565855.1 of uncultured Lentisphaerales bacterium. Taxonomy (GTDB): domain Bacteria; phylum Verrucomicrobiota; class Kiritimatiellia; order RFP12; family JAZUKQ01; genus CAZMGQ01. The sequence goes on from CAZMGQ010000336.1 coordinate 690, forward strand.
TCGGCCAGCGCGGCGTAGAAACTGGCTGCATGTTGCCAGCGGGCAAAGGGACCGGATTCAGCACCGTCGGCTTCGCCCAGAAAAGCCGCTGTGCGACCGGTGCCGTAGCGTCGGAGAGCCACCAGCGGGGCTGCATCTTCGTCTGTCGAGAGGGCGATGGCCGTCGCACCGGGCTGGAGGTAGGCGAGGTTGTAGCCGCCGATAGCCGGAGCGACGGGCGGCAGGTGTGGGGAGAGTTCGGACAGTGCCACGGTGAACTGCGGTACGACATCGTTGGTAAGCCAGGTGTTGCGGGCGACCATGAAAGTGTCCTGCGCAAAGAGGCGCGGCACTTCGAGAGCATCATCGGTAAAGAAGCAGCGGCCGTTGCCACGAGCGGCTATGTCAACCAGCAGATCGGCATCGACATCGGTCGGTTTGCCCAGCCCAATCACGCTGACCGTCATACCGGCAGCCGTAGCTTTGGCGAGCAGGTTTTTGTAATCGCCCGGCTCTTCGCTATCGGAGGCATCGGAAAAAAGCAGGATGTGTTTGACACCGGTATCGGCTATGACAAGCTGCGCTACGGCGGCTTTGAGTGCCTCATAGACATAGATGCCGCCGCCCATCGACTGGATGCCGAGGATGCGATCTTCGGCCGCACGCAACTGTCCGACGGGAGTCAGGTCGAAAATCGAATGTGCCCTGGTATCGACAGCCAGGACGCCCATCGAGTCGTAATCGGAAAGTTGGCGCAGGACTTCGACAGTGCCGAGATTGGCGAGATCCATCTTGGTGCGCCCGCCGGCGACGGGCATGGTCATGCTGCCGGAACGGTCGAGCACGACCATGATTGCGAGGGCAAGTTTGCGGTGTTCGCGACGCAGTTCGAGCGATACGGGCAACAGTGGTTCAAGGGGCGAGCGGTAGTAGCCACCCATGCCGAAGGAGTTGCGGCCGCCAGTCATGAGCAATCCCGCCCCGGCATGTTCGATCCAGACTGCCAGCAGTTGCAGCGTCCGGTCGCCGATCAGGTCGGCACGGGTGTTTTCGATGACGATACCCGAATAGCCAGCCAGTTCTTCGAGACTGCCCGCAAGCTGGTTCGGCGGCAGGACTGTGACCCGTTGTCCCGAGGAAGCGAGGTGGGCGGGCAGTTGCGAGTCGGGGGAGGCCGTCAGGCAGAGCAGCGGCTTGGTACCAGCCAGGCTGACGATGAAACGCGCCTGATTGTTCTCCGGCACCGGGTCGGTCTCGTCGGTGGTGATGGAAAGTCGGTAGCCCAGAACTGTACCCTCTTCCGAGTCGGGCAGATCGCGGAAAATCAGCGATGAACGGCCGCGCGGCACTTCACGCGTGCCTTCGGCCACCAGCGTGGAGCCCCGCTGCAGGCGGTAGTTCAGCGAGCGGCCGGTGGGCGAATTGATCCAGGCTGTGGCCAGCAGGGCTTCGCCGGGGCGGATTTCCTGCGGAGCTTCGATGCGCTCAATCGCCAGATCATTGCCGGTCTCACGTGCCAGCCGACGGTAGTCGATTGCGATCGAACGGGAAGCGGCGAGAGCTGCTGCAGTTCGCGGGTCGGCACCGCTGAAGTTTCCGTCCGAGAGAACCAGCAGACGTGCAGCAGTCTTGTGGGGGATCAGCGAGAGGGCAGTTTCGAGGGCTTCGGCGAGGTTCGAGGCATCGGGGTTGTGGGCGGCGCTGAAACCGCCGAAAGGGAGGTTCTGGATAGGGTGTTCGATAGCGGCCCGACTGCCGAAGGAGACCACACCGAGCTGGTCGGCAGTACGGCGGCGGGTTTCGGCTGTGCGGATCAGACTTTCGAGACGACTGGTGGCGTCGGGCGGCATCGAAGCACTGCGATCCGCTACCACAACGACTGTGCCACCGCGACGCTTGAGCAGCAGCGAGGGTTGGCTGAGGGCCAGAACGACGGCCAGCAGCGTCAGGCCGCGCAGAAGATCGAGCCAGAAGCGACCCGAACGCAGCAGCCAGAAACCGCCCAGCAGGGGCAGTAGCAGCAACAGCAGAACTGGTCGCGCAAAATGGATCATGGAAAGGTCGGGCCGAAAAGCATGAGAGAAGCGCACATAACGTCAGGCATCACCACGCAGGAGGTAGATATAGACGAAGGCCAGCGGCAGTACGGGCAGGAGCCACAGGATACCGTCGCGTGCAAAGAAGATCGATTCGTCTCCCCGGCTGACCAACCAGCAGAAGTACAACAGGGTAGCCGCGACATTGACGATCCAGGTGCCGATATAGAGCTTACGCCGCATGAGAATAGTGTGCAGCGTCAAGGCCAATCGGGTCAACCCAAAACTGTGGCCAGGGCTTTTTCATTTAGCCTATTTAATTGATGACATTCCTACATGTTACTTTTT
>CAZMGQ010000337.1:0-3051 GCA_964565855.1 uncultured Lentisphaerales bacterium
ACGCACATATGCTTCCAGCTCTTCATCGGTCTTCAGCTCATGCATCTTGTCGGAGCCGGCCAATTCGCGCAAACGCTGTCCCAGCTCTACACTGCGACGTGCCAATTCCAGCTCTCCGGTTTTTTCGCGGAGGGTCTCGTACTCTTCACCGGTGAACTCGATGGCTCCCAGCCGCACCAGACTCATGCCGACAGAGATTAAAAGCTCTTTCAGAGTTTCCTGCATGGCATCTTCGACAGCCAGCCGCCGCTGTGGATGCTTGATCAGATCCTCGACCGTCGTCGTCTGAACCACGTTCTGGACAGCATAACGCAGACTCCCGCCAAACTGGTCGCTCAGATCCGTATAGGTCAGATAATCCTTCTCCTTGAAGGCATTGCTCACAAAAGCCGCTGCTCCACGCTCGCCCGCAAAACGGAAACAGACTTCAGTAAAGAGTTCCAGCGGAATTTCCTCGGCACTGCGCAGCTCTGTAAACCTCAACGGGATGACCACATCGCCGGTTTCGATCAGAATCACCGTCCGTGGTGGCGCATCGCCCCAGTGGTTGATCTTGCGCGCCAGTCCTTCGAGCGTATGTCTCCCCGGTCCCAGCAGATCGCGATACTTGCCGCCATCGAGCAGGATGGCCGCCGTGCCAGTTTCGATCACCAGGCCCTGCTCCAGCAACCGGCGCACATCGCCCACCTCGACCTTCTCGGCAAAGACCCCCGGCTGCTTCTGCCAGGTGCCGCCAGCCAGTGCACCGCGCGAATCGACATGCAGCGGTCGGTAGCAATGGGGACAGAAGTTGGATTCATTGCCTACCCATTTGCCACAGCCCGGACACTGCCACCAGCCACCCGGTGCCGGCGACCCACACTTGCTGCAGGCTCGCGCCTTCTTCGACACCCTGTGTCCGCAGCGCGGTGCCTTGCGGTCTTCCCGCGCTGCCTTCAGCGCATCTCCCCTGAGTGCCCTGCCCGTTGCCGGATCTATCAACGCCCAACACTTGTCACTGAACAGTCCCATTTCAGCCTCCAGTTTTCACGCTCTTACATCAATACAGTTTACTCAAAAAAAACCGCTTATCAACCGCTAATTACACCGGATCGGCGCCATGCTCACGACAAACACGCAAACCACGCCTCTTCCAGCAGTCAAAACAGACCGGCGCACCGCAAACCGTGCAGCCCTGCTGCAGCGACGACTTGCTCCGGTAAAACGTCCCACAGGCCGCACATTCGCCGCCCGTGCCCACCCCGGCCTTGCTGCGCTCGAGATACGCTTCCAGGTCTGAGCGCTGCACCCGATACAGCCGACCCAGCCGGGCTGCCGGCAGCTCCCCCGAGCGCACCAGCCTGTAGATGAGCTGATAGGTCACGCCAAACTCCCTGGCAACCTCTTCGAGACTCAGATAGTCTTTTTCACTAGCCATAAACATTCCTCCCCGAAAACGCCGCCATCTTATATTTATTTATTTTTGTTGTCAACCCCTTATTGCAAATTATTTTTGATGCCTTATATTTATGTATTTTATGCTACATTCCCGACCCTTGAAAACACCCCGCCAACGCAGTAGCACAATCCTGAATCCGATTTTTCTGGAGAGCGAGGCTGTGCTGAAAGCACTGAGCCTGTCGAAGTGCCGAGCCGCACATCAGGTCTCACCGCTTCCAGATTGCGAAAACGATTCCAATAGCGATCCCCTCACGGCTCACCGCAGGTTCGCCATTTTTTGTTAAAAACGCATTCGCCATTTTGGAGGGCGAGGCTGCGCCGAGCCGCATCACGATTCATACGCAACGGCTCGGCACAGCCTCGCCCTCCATCTCGAACCCCAAATACCGCCTCTTCTTCACACCTCCTCGAGTCCAAATACCGAATACCAAACACCAAATGCCCACACCCTCCCGCGCCCCTGAAAGCACTGGTCCTGTCGAAATATCCGCCCCTCCGCGAGTCAAAATCCCTATTCCGATTATTCAGTCTGATAGCAGATGGGAGCAGTAACGCTTAAGCCAATTCAATGCGTCATTCAGTAGATCGTTGGAGAACTCGATCAGCTCCTCAGCATCTGCTGCAGTTGCACCTCCCACATAGTCATACTCAACAGTATTGCGTTTGATACGACAGGCATCCAGGTAATCAGCATCTTGTTTACGCTCACTACCCAGAATAAGTGGCAGTGCCTGCAAAGTACGGTATTGCTTCAAGCTCATTTTCAGATCCTACAACGAAGATTTTCTCTGAGTTCATCACTGTATTTACAAAGTGTTCCTTCACCCTGATTCGTTGCGCAAATTCATCCGTGGAGATTACGTGCGGATTAATCTCCCGCCCCAACTTATCGCTTAAACCGGAGAGTAAAGCCGCCAGTTTCCTTAATGTGATCCGACCGACAACCATGAGATCTATGTCGCTCTGTGCAGTGGCCTCACCCCTGGCAAATGAACCAAACACAAAAGCATAACTTATTTCAGGGTCGCGCAAGGCTGCTGCCAGAACGTCAGCCAGTCCTGAGGTCTTCAGCACCATCTGCCTGATATCTCCATAGAGCGGATGCTCACTGTTGGCAGTGTAATAGAGCCGGTTTCCATCACGACGCTCTAATACAAGTCCTAACCGTTCCAGCTTGCGGATATCCTGACGCACTGTCCCCAACGAGAGCCCGGTACGACGTTGCAACTCCCGCAAATGCACCTCAGTACTTGTAAGACCAAAAAGCTCGCCAAAAATGGCGGCTCTGACCCGCGAACAAAAAATATCAGCAAGCAAACTCATGTGATCGGTTATACCATACAATTGTTCGGTTTGGCAACACACTTTGATTGAGGATCACGGTATGTAGGGAGAGACTGTATCAAGCCATAGATCCTACGCAACTTCCTCGGGTCGCCATGTGCCCGTATCGGCTCAGCTCAGCTTCGCCCGTGCCGAACCATGCCACTACACCACGTCCACCCACCGGTCATGCTGGAGCAACTGTCTTTTTGAAAGGCAGTTGCTCCATCCCGATGCCCAACACCAAATACCGAATACCAAATACCTCTCTCCCCTCCGCGTCCTCCG
>CAZMGQ010000338.1:0-3051 GCA_964565855.1 uncultured Lentisphaerales bacterium
GAGTTTACTGGTACAGTAAACACCGCTCCCCAGTAGAATTGTCAGCAGCACCCGCTGGTTTTCAAACTTCTTGATTTCCGTCTTGAAGTTGATCTGAACCTGAACTTCAAGGTCAGCCACATCGCCGGTGATATTTTTGGGCCAGAGGATCCTGACTCGACGCTTGAACCCCTGAACCCGCCCATCGACATCGATCGGCTCGGTAGTCAACTGGGCCGCACTGGCCTGCAGGTCGCGGAGGACCGTTTTCAGTCCACGGGCCACGATATTGGTCTCACTCCAGACCAGCTCCGCCTCCCCGATCAGCGGCTTGCCGACAATTTCGGGGCGTGCGACCGTCAGGTTTACTTCACCCTCTTCGTCGAACAGCAATGTGGCCTGATTCGGCTCGATTTTTCTGACACGTGCCTTGTCGTTACCTTCAATCCAGCCTCGTTCCAGACGCAAGACCACATTGGTACCCTCGGTACCCTCCTTGATCCGCGCCGCCAGCTTCAGATCTTCTTTCCGCACACTGGCGAGCTGTTCCGGCGAGCCTTGCAGGGTCACCTCCACATCGCCCGGCTCGGAGCGGACAAAAGTTTTGCCGGCCATGCTCGCAGGAATTTCGGGTACGATTTCCACCCAGAAAGTCGCTTCCTTGCTGATCAGCTTCTTGATCGAATAAAAGCTGAAGATGGCAATCAACAAGGCCACCAGAAGCGTGCCGTTGGTGCCATTGATAAACTTGTCAAGTCGCTGCAGCAGAGCCTTCACTCGCGCTCCTCCTCGACTGCCGCAATCGCTTCGGCCACCTGATCCACCTCTTCCTCCAGCTCATCCGGCGCAGCGTCCGCCGCAGCGGTTGCCACCGGCCGGCGTTTCCAGCTTCGTTGCGAATCATCCTTCTCGGCCACCAGCGTTTTAGTCAGAATATCGCGCAGCCCCACCACATCCAACCCACGTGTCAGGCGTCCGCGATAGGCTACCGAGATCAGCCCCGTCTCTTCGGAAACGACAATCACCAGTGCATCAGTTTCCTCACTCAGCCCCACCGCCGCCCGATGCCTGGTGCCGTAGGAGCGCAGGTCGGCGCGCCCGGTCGAGAGTGGAAAAACACAACCGGCAGCCACGATGGTTGTGCCATGGATGATCACCCCCCCGTCGTGTGTGGGCGTATGCGGATAAAACAGGGTCGTCAGCAGCTCCCAGATCAACGGCGCATTCAGCTCACGGCCATGCTGCTGATATTGCCGCAGCGAGGCACTGCGCTCAATCGCGATCAAGGCCCCGATCCGTTGTTTGGAGAGTTCATCCACCGCCCGTACAACAGCAGTAACAGTACTTTCCGACGCCGCCGCACTGCTGCCGGTATGTTCGCCGATCACCGCCAGAGCCCGGCGCAATTCGGGATGAAAAACCACTATCAGCGCGATCGGCAGGGCCGGCATCAGGGCATTCAGCAGCCACCCCAGCTCATTCATGTGGATCAGATTTGTGGCCAACCGCATACCAGCCAGCACCACCACCAGCCCCAGCAGGGTCTGGAAAGCGCGTGTGCCACGAAAAAAAGCCAGAAGATAATAAATTGCCACAGCCAGGATTAAAATCTGAATCCCATCCTGCAGCAGGCTGGTCAAAAACATCACGTTACGGCCTCACCGGCAGAAGCAGTCAGAATAAGTCGCATTCTAACGCAACTTTGATCATGTCGCAAGTCTCCGCCACATCGTGGACACGCAGAATCGAAGCACCCCGCAAGACCGCTGCCAGAGCAAAAGTAAGACTGCCCGCCAGCCTTTGTGCCGCCAGCTTCAGCTCTGCTGCCGGGACATCGCCCCCCCGATCCGACTTCCAGTCCCGTGAAATCACCTCTCCGATGAAACTCTTGCGCGAGGCCCCAATCAGCAGCGGAAAACCCTTTGCTGCCAATTGTTCCATCCCCCGCAACAGTTCATAATTCTGCCCCCCCACTTTGGCAAAGCCAAAACCCGGATCGAGGCAGATCCGCTCACGCTCTATCCCGGCTGCCTGTGCCAACGCAACCCGCTGCATAAGCTCTGACGCCACTTCTGCCGCCAAATCAGGTCCATAGTGATTTTGCTGCGACATGGTTGCCGGTGTCCCGCGCGTATGCATTAGTATCACGCCAGCCCCCGCCTCAGCCACTACCTCTGCCATGCGCGGATCGCTCAAGGCCGTGATATCGTTGACTATCTCCACCCCCGCCGCCAGAGCCTGCTCCGCCACCTCAGCCTTAAAGGTATCGATCGAGAGGATCAGATTTGGAAAGCGCTCCCGCAAGCCCCGGATGGTCTCCCCCACCCGGGCCCATTCTTCCACCGCCGAAACTTCTCCCGCTCCCGGACGGGTGGATTCGCCGCCGATATCGATAATGTCGGCCCCCTCCTCCGCCATCCGGCTGCCCTGTGCCAGCGCCTCCTCCAGGCCGGCAAAACAGCCCCCATCCGAAAAGGAATCCGGTGTCACATTCAGAATGCCCATCACCAGCGGCCGCTGCAGCTCAACTGTACGTGTCTTCAGACGCCAGGCTTCCGGACGCCGGGGCTTTGTTATCATCATCGAAGGATCAATCATCATAGCCGGCAATTTCCTGCCTGGCCCAGCGGTGATCCTGTACCAGCAGGCCGGCATCAGGATTTTCAGGCATTCGGACCGGCGCTGCTGCGCACCACCGGTCGCCATCAATGACTTCTGTTTCGCCGGCAGCACGCAGAGCCTCCATCAGGGCCGTACGTGCGGCATTTTGCTCGTCGCGACAAAAGACCAGCCCATCGAGATTGCGGGTTTCGCCCGGATCTGTCACCCGGTCAAAAAAGTACTCACGCTGGTCGGCTGCACTGTAGGTGAATTTGTGCCGCTCAGCGATCCGTGAAAACTGTCCCAGGGCACCATGTTCGTACTGCACGAAAACAGCCTCACGCTGTACGTCGTTATTTGCCAGACTGGCCAGATCGACTCCATCGGTGGCGAAGTCAGCCGCTTCGGCTCCGGCAGTGGCCAGAATCGTCGGACCGACATCGACCAGACTGGCCGGCCGGTCGCAACGCA
>CAZMGQ010000339.1:0-3048 GCA_964565855.1 uncultured Lentisphaerales bacterium
CAGCGATGTCAGGGTAGCCAGCATGGTCTCGACCTCGTCGTCGTAGGCATCGGCCACGTTATCCAGCATTTCATCGAGCCGGCCGCTCTTCTCACCGGCCGCCGCCATGCGGACCATCAGGATCGGCAGGTAGGGCTGACCCTCCATGGCATCGCTGAGGGTCTGGCCTTCCTGAACCAGGGCACGGGCTTTCAGGAGTGATTCTTCGATCACACGGTTGCCGGTCGAGTTGGCCGTAACCTGCAGGGCGTCGAGGATCGGAACACCGCTGGTGAGCATTTGACCCAGCAGACGGGCAAAACGCGCGATCACCACCTTGAGGATCAGCTCCCCGAAAACCGGCATCCGCAGGACCAGCCGGTGCAGCGTGCGAGTACCGTTGCGCGAACGTCCCCAGGCCTGTAGAATCCAGCCTCCGACAACAAAAACCGCCAGCAGATAGGCCCAGTTCTCACCTATGAACTCGCTCGAATCGACCAGCATCTGCGTCGGGAGGGGCAATTTCGAACCAAAACTGTCGAACATTTCGCTGAAGACCGGTACGACAAACGTTATCAGCGCAAAGGCGATCAGGAGTGCCAACACCAGGACCACGATGGGATACGTGAGGGCTGATTTGACCCTGCGCACCAGGCGGGCTGAGGAGTCGAGCAGAGCGGCCAGCCGTCTCATGATCTCGGCAAACTGGCCACTGCGTTCGCCAGCCCGCACCATATTGACGTAGATATCGTTGAAAACCTGAGGATAGCGGGCGATGCCCTCGGAAAAGGGCGAACCACTCTCAATCGTGGCACGCATATCGTTCAGCATCGACCTGAACCCGGGGTGCGTTGCCTGTTCCTGCAAAGTCGAAATCGTAGCCACAATCGACATCCCGGCGTTGAGCATGCCGGCCGACTGCCGGGTAAAGGGGATCAGCTCACGCTTGCGGATGTGTTTGACTCCGACCAATCGGCGCCGGCGCCGCCCCTTATCCCTGGCAGGTGAGGCGGCCTGCCGATCACTGCTTCTGCTGTGGACAGTGGCAGACTGTGAAGCGAAGGTTTCACGCTGTGAGCGTCGCTTCGAAGTTCGTAAGAGAGCCATCGTTCATCCCCTCCGGTTAATCACCGCCCGTGACTTCCAGCGCCGCTGCCAGTGAGGTTATGCCATCCCTGACCTTGAGAAGACCACACTCTTTCAGGGTAACCATCCCCTGCTCTATGCCGATATCACGCAACTCCCCTGAAGTAGCCCCACGCATGACACCCTCGCGCAGTATATCAGACATCGGCAGAACTTCCATCAGCGCACCACGGCCCCGGAAACCGATATTGTTGCATTTGTTGCAACCGACCGGATTGAAGATCGGCTCGTCGCCGAAAAAGTCCGGATCGATCCGGTTGGCTCGCAGCACGTTTTTGTCAATCGCACTCGCAGTTTTGCAGGCCGTGCAAAGCTTGCGATAAAGCCGCTGCGCCTGGGCCAGAATCACGGCCGAGGCGATCATGAAAGGCGGAACTTCCATGTCGATCAGACGGACAACCGCTCCCGGCGCATCATTTGTGTGAAGCGTGCTCAATACCAGGTGCCCCGTCAGGGCGGCCTTCACAGCAACGTCGGCCGTCTCAGCATCACGGATCTCCCCCACCAGCACAATGTCGGGGTCCTGACGCAACACCGAACGCAGCACCTCCGCAAAAGTCAGACCTACCTGAGTGTTCACATGTACCTGATTGACGCCTTCGAGCTGATACTCAACCGGGTCTTCCACAGTTACAATGTTGACATCCGGCTCGTTTAGCTCCTGAAGACAGGAGTAAAGCGTGGTCGTCTTGCCCGAACCGGTCGGCCCGGTAACCAGAATAATGCCATGTGGCTGGTCGATAGCATACTTCATCGCCTCGAAAGCAAATTCATCGAGCCCCAGCGACGAGAGATTGGCCGCCAGGTTGCTCTTGTCGAGCGTCCGCATCACTATCTTTTCGCCGTGAATGGTCGGCAGGATACTGACCCGGATATCTACTTCCTTATCGAAGGCCCGTACCTTGAAGCGACCATCCTGCGGCAGGCGACGCTCGGCAATGTCCAGATCCGACAGAATTTTAACGCGCGAAACAATGGCGTTGTGGAGAGACTTGGGCGGCGCCGGACGGTCACGCAAAACGCCATCAATACGGTAGCGCAGGCGCGATGTTTTTTCCATCGCCTCGAAATGTATGTCACTGGCCTGGGTTCGCAACGCCTCAATCAGCATCATCTGCACCATGCGGATGACCGGGGCCTCTTCGGCTTTCTCCAGCGCCGCTTCCAGCGATTCATCTGAGTCGGCAGCCGAGGTGGCTACCTCAATCCCGTCGTCCGTCGCTGCCATGACACTTTCCATGGCAATCCCGGCACTGGCACGTCGCCTGGCCTCGCTTTTGCCGGTCAGCGAATCAATTTCCGGCGGCGGAGCGGCCACTATGAAAGGAGTCAGACCAGTGGCATGTTCAATCTGGTCGGTAATGTCAAACGCCAGCGGATCAGCCGCCGCCACCACCAGGTGATCCCCGATACGGCTCACCGGCACCACCCGCACACGGCTCCAGAAATCGCTCGATGCCAGCGACCAGAGTTCAGCAGGTATGTTGGCATGGTTCAGCGGCAGTGCCGGAACAGCCGCCCGCTCGGCTCGTGCCAGAACCAGATCTTCCGGCTCGACATAACCCTTGGCCACCAACCGCTCTTCGACGCTCACATCACTGTCATCTGCAAGCAGCTCCTCCAGGTGAGTAGCCGAAACCGCCCCCCGCCGGACCAAAATCTCCGTCAAAGGAGTAAATATGTGTGTTGCTGCTGACATATGCCGCCATTCTACCAACTATCACCCCATCAGTAAAAGCCCAAATCTCATCTTGCATTTCTACTATAATAAAATTTTTTATTATGTTAAAATGACAAAAAAAGAAAAATGCACGGCAATTGATCAGAAATAGCGGCGGATGTAAAGACCGTTTTGACCGTTTTTTACGCTTGGGTGTGTGTCAAAAAAGTGACATTGCTTAAGCAGCGTCATTCGTTTTTCTT
>CAZMGQ010000340.1:0-3039 GCA_964565855.1 uncultured Lentisphaerales bacterium
ACCATGCCGCCAATCGCGGCAACATTGATAACTTGAGACATATTTGACTCCTGAGATGCTTTTCCTGTCTTTCGTGGCAAAACGGAAGCTGTCCTTGCAACTGAAAACGAATGTGGCTATGTCAGGCAGAATCGCTCAACGCCTACCACTGATAGCATAGAGATGCACTTTGAATTCCCTGCTCTCCTCGCCAACGAAGACGATTTTGCTGATTTCTCGCTCTGGAAAGGGATTGATCCAGGCAAACTGATAATAACGCTGCTGTCGGCTGCTGTCATCAGGGTCGCTTTGCTTGTATAAAGCACGTGCCGCAAGAAGAAGAGTGTTTTCAGCCGCAACATCCGCAAAGCCAATATTCTCGAATACGGTCAGGGGGATGCTGGTCATACTGCCATCCGCATAATAAACCTGGTATTTTCCCGCTGGTTCGCCGTAAGGATACTGCCGCCAGGTGCCAGCGAACTGCTTGGGGTCTGGATATCCCGGCGGGCAGCTGATATTGTGCAGGAAGAATAGTTCGGAGAAATTACCGCCGATATTATTTTCCGGCGGCAGCTCCTGGCCGCTAAAAGCGGTCGGGATATTGGCAATATTCAGGGATACCTCTCCCGTGATGGGGATAATTTCGCTGCTTCCTGCCGGTGATAGGTTGATGGCACGCATCTGACAGACGGTGGACAGGTGGCCGTTGGCGATGGCCTCGGGCAGACTTTGCCGGCCAACTCGGGCACCATTCCAGGCAAAAGCCGCAGCCAAGGTATTGGCGGCGGAGTAACTAGGCTGGAAGCGGAATGACATCGAATAAAAGCCGTAGATATTCCAGCCGAAAGCGTCGGCCAGAGGAAGAGTTTTCTCGCTGGGATAACTGCTGCCAGTAACAGTAGCCCAGACATCGAAACCCTCCTGGTGCAAATATTGGATATTGCGGTCGAGGTGGGCCCAGATGCTGAGAATGTAATCTCGGGGCAGCTGATCAAGATGATCGGAGAGGTTATAGCGGTGACCATTATGCCAGCGCACCAGCATATCCTCGTGCATAATCGGGCGAACGCCCTGCTGACGGCAGAAAGCAGCCAAGCGCTGATGGAATTCCATAAAGGCTTGTGCTCGAGTGAGTCCGCGCAGCAAGGGGTCCGGCAATTCGTCTTTTTTAGGTGAATGCCACCACTCGTCACCGCCAATGGCAACGTATTTTACTCCGGTGGCTTCAATAACATCCTGCAGGCAGTTGAAGACGATGCGGTCATGGTCGGGATGGGTAACATCGGCTTGAGTACGGTCGCCTTTTTCACGTAATTCCGGGTGAGCGACAGTCAGCCACCAATCGGAGTGGCTGCCTAGCTGCCAGCGCGGTGCCAGCTCGATAAAGTGATCTCGACACCACTGGGCCAAGCGTGCCAAGTCCTCCAGGCTGTAAATAGCGTGCGGCCCATTCATTTCTGGCTGGCGTTTATATTGGGTCAAGGAGGACAGGTCACAGATAAAAACATTTTGCTTGTTGTCGGCGATATATTTACGTGCCCAGTCGATGAGGTAGTCGATGGAGCGGACATCCTTGAACTGGCGGCCATGAAAAGTCCATGGGTGGCTCAGTTTGGCTATCCGTGCCGTTAGATCGGGATAGTCTTCCAGTTCACAGCCCGGCAGGACGCTGTTCCTCGGCTGGAAGCCCGAGAGCAGCAGTTGTTGCAAGCTCACTCCACCGTAATGAAGCCCGGCTTCGTCGTTACCGCTGATGCTGACTCCCGCGGCGCTAACCTTCAGGTGGTAGCCCTCGGAAGGCCCGTCGGGGGAGAGCGACAGTGAGACACCGCCCTGTCCCGGACCGGTCAGGGTGAATTTCCGCCCAGTGTATCCATGCAGGCGCTCAGCCAGCATCCTGGCGCTCAAGCGGCTCCGCTCACTGGCATCCTCCGGCAATCTGATAAACGGCGCGGCTGCCAAGTCGTAGCTGACTCCCGGCGAGAGGAGCATCTTTTTGGGAGGCGGCCAGATCACGGTCTCGTGGCTGCGGTCGGGAATTTCGCGATCATTACGGCAGTTGATGCCAGTCACGAAGCGTGCGCCATCTGGGTTGATGACTTCCAGATAGAGGGAGTATAATCCGGGAATGTTCTTGCTGCCCTCGAGCGTCAGTGTTTCCGCCAGCGGCATAATTGCCGAGCTGGTGATGGAGTGATCCGGCGCCAGCAAATGCACTCGAGCTTGACAGGTGGGTTCTTGTCTGTGGTTTTGCAAAGTGATGGCGATACCGACCTTCTCCATACCGGCGTATTCTAGACGGCGTACCGAAACAATTTCACTAGTGCCGTTGCCAAAAGGTAGCTCGTTGAAATAGAGCAGGCCATAATTGCGCGGTGGCGGATAGTTGTCGGCTGGATTCCAAACATCGTTCTTTTCCTCATGGATATTTTGCACAATTTGAAAGTTGATGAACTCCAGATCGGTTTTGCGTAGTGATGAAAACGGCAGGATCATCTCGGTATGCCAGACATTGTCTTCGATACGTATTGTTTTTTTATGTTCGGGCGTGAACTCATTATGCCTGGTCACTGCCGCGGCAACCACATCGTAATGAGTCGAACTCCCCCATTGCGCCCCAGCGGCATTGAAGACATACTGGAAATATGACTGATTGTCGAGTTCGCCGGAGAAGAACAGCTCCAGTAGCTCATCTTGCCAGAGCCGTCCCCAACTATCACCCGGCTTGACTTGTGCGAGAGGAGGACGGTCGCCAAAACTGGCCGTGGTATGCAAGTATAATGCTTGTTCGTCGTATTTTGCCTGCACTTGCAGAGATTTGCCCACGAACAATGGCTGGAACTGCGGCAGTACCTCGGCGTTACGGCGGCGTTGCAGAATGGGCATTTCGACAGATTTTTGCAGCAACAACTCCTCCTCCAACAGATAAACACGCTTCAAGAAGATAGTCCGCCCGGCATTCTCTGGCCCAGAGTCCAGGATTACGTGCTGGGCCTGATGTAGATTCCGGGATGCTTCTCCGCGGCGGAAGCTAGGTTCGAATCGGTAATCATGCTC
>CAZMGQ010000341.1:0-3037 GCA_964565855.1 uncultured Lentisphaerales bacterium
CCGATGTGGCACGTTTTTTGTCTGCCCCGGGCAGGATGGCGACTTCTTCATCCAGGGCGGGACGTCCACTGAGTATGACGCCGCTTTCGCCAACACGTAGCACGATCGGCCCGCGATATTCGGCGGCACCTTGCCAGAGCTGGGGATAGCGGCGGAAGTAGCCTGGCAGGCGGTTGGCGGAGATACAGAGCTCGAAAGCTGCCGGTACCCGGGCGATATATTTGCAGAGGGAGAAGTTGGGGTCCGACTGGTGAGCTTTGTAGATATCGAGCGAATCGAGTGAGAAGAGATTCCAGCCGTGGTAATTGCCACGATCGGGGATGAGCTTCTGCGCCTGTGCCCAGCGTCCGAAACGGTCGCTCAGCATGACTCCGATTTCGAGGTGCAGGTGTCCGCGGGCGACGGGGATGGCGGTATTGGCTGAGTGGCCCATGATGCCGAGCCGCGCACCGGCGGCAAGCTGATCACCGGGTTTTAGCTCGGCATCGATCGAGGCCAGGTGGGCATAGAGGGAGTAGATCGGGCCGACGGGATCGTCGTGCATCAGGACGATGTGGTTGCCGTAGCTGGAGTTGCCGGCGATCCGATTGATGTAGCCTATGCGGCCATCGGCGATGGCAAAAATTTCGTCCAGCGGCAGGCCGCGCCGGTTGCGGCTCTGGGGGGCAATATCAAGACCTTCATGAAAACGGGGGCGGCCGTCGCTACCGGTTCGGACCGATCCGAAGTGTGGTGACTCGGGGTTGCCGGAGGCAGTCCGCATAAAGACGGGGCGAGGTGGATCTGTAGCCAGGAGGTCGGCCTTCGTCGGGAAGACCAGGGACTGGAAAGTTGAAGGCTGCTCCGGTTCCGGACAGGCAGTTACTTTATCCCGACGGCTCAAGCTGGACTCCGACTTTCGGGTGCTATGCAAATGTTGAAGACTGAGACCGATCGCCAGGGTCAGCAAAAATGAAACCGTCCCCCACAACAGGGCGGAGAGCCCTGTACCGGCAGGGGACGGCCTGCGATTGCGAAGACGTTGGATCATCAAACGTTATGACTTGGTGGTCTTCGCGGCTTTGGTCTTGGTGGCCGGTTTGGCAGCGGCACGCAGGGCTTTGACGACAGCACTGCCGACCTGGGTGGTCGAGTAGCCCATGCGTCCGGCGGCCTGACTTTCCATGGTGGGGGTGACAGCGGCCACGGCGGCTTCGATGGCGGCGGCGGCTTTGGTTTCGCCAAGGGTATCGAGCATCATGGCACCGGCACAGATGGCGGCCATGGGGTTGATGACGTCGAGCCCGGTATACTTCGGGGCTGAGCCGCCGATCGGCTCGAACATGCTGAGGCCGTTGGGGTTGATATTGCCGCCGGCGGCGATGCCCATGCCACCCTGGGTCATGGCACCGAGATCGGTGATGATGTCGCCGAAGAGGTTTTCGGTCACGATCACATCGAACCACTCGGGGTTTTTGACCATCCACATGGTGGTGGCATCGACGTGGCAGTAGTCGGTTTTGACTTCGGGGTATTCCTCGGCCACTTCGTAGAAGACCCGTTCCCAGAGGTTGAAGACGTAGGTCAGGACGTTGGTTTTGCCGCAGAGGGTGAGCTGGCCGATTTTGCCGGCCTTGATATCTGCTTCCGAAAGGCCGCGCCAGGGATTCTTTTTGCTGTGGCGGCGGCGGACGAGATCGAAGGCATAGCGCAGGGCACGTTCCACCTGGTGGCGGGTGTAGATCATCTCCTGCGTGGCGACTTCGTGGGGGGTGCCCTGCATGACGATGCCGCCGCAGCCGGTATAGGCACCGCCGGAGTTTTCGCGGACGACGACATAGTCGATGTCTTCAGGGCCTTTGTCGCGCAGAGGAGTCTCGACGCCGGGGTACAGCTTGACCGGACGCAGGTTGATATACTGGTCGAGGGCAAAGCGCAGGCGCAGCAGCAGACCTTTTTCGAGGATGCCGGGCTGGACATCGGGGTGTCCGATGGCACCGAGGAAGATGGAGTCGTATTTTTTCAGAGTTTCGATATCAGCATCGTCGATAATCTTGCCGGTGGCGAGGTAGCGTTCGCCACCAAAGTCGAAATGCTTGAAGCTCAGCTTGAAGTCGTATGCCTTTGCGGCGGCTCTCAGAACCTTGATGCCTTCGCGCACGACTTCGGGGCCTGTGCCGTCGCCATCGATTACTGCAATCCTGTAACTCTTGCTCATGGTACTCCTGATCAGTTTGCTGCTGTGTTAAAGTGGTATTAAAAGAGGAAAAAGCGTAGCCCGCCCTTGATGGTGATGTTGTAATTTTCGGGTTCGCCACTGGCGAGAAAAACATCGTCTGTAGCCAGCAGGGCGTTGATGCTCAAGTCAATCGCAACGGATTCAGTCAGAAAGTACTTGAGTCCGCCCGTGGCACCGATGGCGAGCGCGGTGGTGCTTTCGGATTCGCCGCCAAGCTTGTATTTGCCATGCATGACGCCCAACTGGCCACCTATGTAGGGAACCCAGGGGGTGCCGGTTTCGAAATGCTGCTCAATAGTGGCAAAGCCGGCAATCCGCGTGATGAAGTCGTCATCGTAACCGGTGAAAGCACCGCCTACCAACAGGCCGTCCATAATATAGTAACCACCCAGGAGGCCGCCATCGATGGTAGTGCCGCCGGGTCCGTCGAAATCGAGGTTGAAGTTGACGCCCAGTTCAACCGTGCCATGGTCGGTACGGCCGGCTGAGGCGTGATTGACTGTCAGCATGGTCGCGATTGCGATGATGCTCAAGAATCTTATTGGATGCATGATTTATTTCTCCCGGGTCGCGTTTCTGTGAATGCGCAAGAACCACCAATAGACCACAAAACCAGCAGTCAAGTCAACAATCTGAAAAAAGTACGGATATTCACGTCACGATATCACAGGATTTTACCCTCAGACACAGGCAGCAAAAATAAAATTCAACTTTTCTGAAAAAAGTGCTTGCAATGTCAGACCGGATTGCGATAGGATGTCCTGCGTTGCGTGTACCTGTAGCTCAATCGGATAGAGCATCTGACTACGGATCAGAAGG
>CAZMGQ010000342.1:0-3016 GCA_964565855.1 uncultured Lentisphaerales bacterium
ACGAAGTCGATGGAGTGCCGGCGAACTTCATAGCCGTCTGGGACGGTACCGAATGGAGTGCCCTTGGTGACGGAGTGAGCTCTACCGTCCGTACATTGGCTGTCATCGGTAGCGACCTCTATGTGGGTGGCGACTTCTGGCAGGCTGGCGGTGAACTTATGGAGGGAGTTGCCCGCTGGGACGGCAACGACTGGCATGCCCTCGGTTCGGGCCTCTCAGGCTGGAGTATCTGGGTGGAAGATTTGGTGGCAAGTGGTACTGATCTATACGTTGCTGGTGACTTTAACGTGGCAGGCGGAAAGGCGGTGGAAAACATCGCCCGCTGGGACGGTAACGACTGGTATTCCCTCGGAGAGGGCCTGAACGGCATGGTCATATCACTGTTTGCAGACGGGAATAACATCTATGCGACTGGCATGTTTGATGGAACAGGCAACAATGGCTCCGGTCTCAACCATATCGCCCGTTGGGATGGCACCCGCTGGAACGCTCTCGGTGAGGGCTTGCCCGATGCGGCTGATGTTGTAGCCACTTTCAATAGTCAGCTCTATGTCGGTGGCTGGTTTGAGTTTTTTGATGAAGAGGCGGCTGCTGAGGATGATGATTACTATCCACCTGTATATCATATGCTCCGTTGGGACGGTACTGCATGGCAGCCACTCGAAACTGGCCTCAACGATGTGGTTGTCATGCTGATGGAGCATGACAGCGAGTTGTTGGTTGGCGGCTGGTTTACGGAAGCCGGCGGGGCTCCGGCTCACGGTATTGTGAACTGGGATGGTACTGACTGGAAACCTCTCTACAAAGGAGAGATCACGGGTCCCAACGGGCCGGTCCATAGTTTCGCCTGGATGGGCAGTGATCTTTTTATCAGCGGTGCCTTTACGAAGGTTGGCACAGTGGAGGCTTCCTTTATCGCCCGCTGGGACGGAGTAGAATGGAGTGCCCTGAGCGGTGGGCTGAATGACTATGCCGAAACCCTGGTGGCCGATGGTACCAACCTGTATGTCGGCGGCTGGTTCAGCGAAGCTGATGGGGTGGCGGCCCATAAAATAGCCCGCTGGGACGGTAGTGAATGGCATGCCCTGGGTACAGGTGTCGGGGATTACTGGGACGTTGTGACGAGTATTGCAGTTGATGGAGAGAACGTTTTTGCCGGTGGAGAATTTGTCATGGCGGGGGAGGTCGAAGCCAACAACGTCGCCCGCTGGGATGGTAGCGCATGGCACGCTCTTGGCGAGGGCACCAATGGCAGGGTTTCGGCCCTGGCATTCGGTCCGGACGGGCAGCTTTATGCCGGTGGAGACTTCTATTATGCCGGTGAAACGCTGGTTTATTATATCGCCTGCTGGGATGGTATGGACTGGCAAGCTCTCGGTGCCGGTGTAAATGACGCGGTAAACTGTCTGGCTTTTGACGGTGGCGATCTTTATGCCGGCGGCCAGTTCTTCATGGCCGGCAACAACTGTGCCTACGGCATTGCCCGCTGGGATGGCACCGACTGGAGCGCACTGGGGATGGGGATCGATGGCGATGTGCTCACAATCGTGCCGGGCGCTGCCGGGCTCTATGTCGGTGGCTGGTTCTGTGAAGCCGGAGGTGAACCGGCCGCCAACATCGCCCATTGGGACGGGGCAGGCTGGAATGCGCTGGGTTCCGGCACCGATGATGCGGTACAGGCTTTGAGCCTGATGGAAGGCGAACTGTATGTCGGCGGCGACTTCATCTGTGCCGGCGACAAACTCTCGCTCTTCATGGCCCGTGTCACTGTCGAGACTCTGCCACCACCGCAGCTTTCGATCAGCTTCATGGGCTCCATGATGCAGCTCTCCTGGCCGGTGACCGGCAGTGGAGCATTTGTGCTGCAGGAGACCGACTCGCTCACGCCTGCCCCGATCTGGCGCTCCAGCCAGGAAGCGGTGCAGGATGACGGAACCTTCAAGTCAATCATCTTCGAGCCGCTCACCTCCGGCCGCTTCTTCCGGCTGTACAGGGAGTGAGTCAGATCGTACCAGCGTACTGATGGCGGCGACGGCTTCGGCCAGGTTTGCAAAATCCGGCAGATTGTTCCAGTCCAGATATTCGCGGACAGCGGGTGTGGCAGAGTGGGGACTCTGCCGCACCAGTGCGGCATTGATGCCGGCACGGACGCCACATTCGAGGTCGGAAAGCCGGTCGCCGATAATCCAGCAGAGTTCGGGGTCCAGCCGGTCGCGCAGGATCATCTCCTTGATGTAGCGTGGGGAAGGTTTGCGGTAGCGGGGCGGTTCGTCCGGATGTTCGGGGGCGATACAGATGCCGGCGAACTGGTCTTCGCCGATCCCCAGCAGCTCAAACATGCGGCGATTGCAGGCTTCGGCGTCGGCCAGATTGTAGTAGCCACGTCCGATACCGCTCTGGTTGGTGATCAGATAGAGCCGGAAAAGCTCTCGTGCCTCCTGCAGGGCCGCGGCGGCACCGGGCAGCAGGCGTACCTCGTGGAGATCGTGCAGGTAGCCGGTATCGGCGATGATTGTGCCGTCGCGGTCGAGAAAGAGGGCGGCCCGCGGGGTCATGGCAGACACTCCGCATGGGCCAGCAGTTCGTCGGGGGTGACGGTGGCTGTGCCGAGTTTGCCGACGACCACACCGGCGGCGGTATTGGCCAGGGTGGCGGCATCGGGGAGAGAGAGCCCGGCGGCCAGGCCGGCTGTCAGGGCGGCGATCACCGTGTCGCCGGCGCCGGAGACATCGAACACTTCCCGGGCGACGGTGGGTATGTGCTGCATCACCCTGCCTTGCTCACTCAACAACATGCCTTCGCCGCCGAGCGTCACCACCAGTCTTTCCGGCCGGTAGCGTTCGAAGATGCGGCGGCAGACAGCTTCGGCGGGGAATGCACCGCCTTCGTCCACCAGACCGGCCAGTTGCAGGGATTCGTTGCGGTTGGGAGTCAGCAGACCCAGGCTCTGATGGGTCAGTGACGGGCGGGGCTTGGGGTCGAGTGCGACGAGCGGCGGACAGTTGTCCAGCCCCTG
>CAZMGQ010000343.1:0-3013 GCA_964565855.1 uncultured Lentisphaerales bacterium
TGGCACCATTGGCATTGCGATAGAGCAGGTCGAAAGTGGCGGCGTTGACCGGCGTCCGGGAGGGAGCCGACTCGATCTTGACCCAGGGTTTGACGATCTGGTTGAGAGAATTGCGGCGTTCTTCGGTTTGACCAAACTTGTCGATCGACCTTTGCCAGGCTCTGGCAGCCGAAGGGAACTGGCGGCGATTTTCGTAGAGTCGGGCCAAGCGGTTGGCCCAATCGGCATGGTTTTCCGCCAGCTCACTCGTCAGCCGCATGTAGTTGTAGTCATCCGGCAGGGTGAAGCGCTTGGCACCGGTGGCGAGCTGTGCCACGGTTTCGTTATCTTTGAGAGTCTGCAGGTTCCAGGTGGCACTGGATGCGAGGCGGTCCGACATGAAGACCGAGCCGTAGCGAGCGAGAGTCTCGGTGCCGAACTGGTTGATGGCAAATTGGGCCAGGCGTTTGAGGGCGTCATCCTTGCGACCGGATTTTTCGAGCTGACTCAGGCACCAGCGCCAGCGTTCGCCGTCGTTGGCGGCTTTTTCCCATGATTCGGGCAGGTTGTAGTAGACCGGGGCACCGTCATCCGTCACCGGGGCGGCACCTTCCTCTTCGGTCTCGTAGGAGCCACGCCTGCCACGCCAGCCCCACCAGGGTGAACCGGCACCATAATCGGCCAGTTTGTCGAAATCGCTCAGCTCCTGCAGGCGCCAGGCTCCACCGGCCATCCGCAGACTGGCGAGGGTATCGGCGAAGGCCTGATAATAGTTGGCGACTACCTCAGGCGGATTGCCGGCAACACGCGGCAGAGCCCCAACGAGAATCTGCAGGGCGCGGCTGCGGTCACGTTCGCGGCAGTCAGCCGTTTCGCCGCCTCCCCGGTGGTGTCCGCGCTCGAATTCACCGGCAATCATGAATCCCCAGGGGGCGAGCGCGAGCTGCGACCGGGCACAGGCCGTGACCACGGAAAGATGTTCGCCGTGGGTTTCCAGTACCCGCTCGATAAAGGCATCGCTTTCCTTGAGGCGGTTCAGGCGTTCGAGACATTCCAGGCTGTCCCGCATGCCGCTCGGTATCTCACCCGATGGCAGGCCGGGAGTGAAAAGAAAGGCTTCGTAGGTAGCGAGAGCTTCCGCAAAATTGCCGTCTTGCTTGAGTTTGCGGGCTTTTTCGCGCTGCTCAGCGATGGTTTGTGCAGAGAGAAAACTGCCTAAGAAAAGTGACAGCATACAGATCAGACCAAGTTGTTTCATGGGTGCCTCCAGTGTATTCATCCATTATACGTTTGTCGGCGGCAGTTTGTTAGACTTTTTTTGCATGGCTTGATTTTCCGTCAATATGTTATCCTGCCTCTTGAAGAGGAACAGCAACGGAGAAAACCATGCGGATCGATGCCCAACTGCCGGCCGGCAACATAATTCTGGAACGTATTGAAGGCGACGACATCTGGCTGCGCCAGGATCAGCGTGATGGTCAGGAATGGTGGTTCTACTGGGCCTTCCGGCTGCTGGATGCCGCCGGGAGGCGTGTGCGGGTACACTTTACCGACCGTAATCCGGTCGGCACACGTGGCTCGGCCATTTCGACTGACCGGGGGGCGAGCTGGCACTGGCTCGACCGTGATTTTACCCCGGAGAGCTTTGAGTACAGTGTTCCGGAAGGAGCGGATGAGGTCTGGTTCTCCCTGGGGATGGTCTATACCGAACGCGATTGGCGGGCTTTTGTGGCAGAGTCCGGACTCCCCCACCAAGTTCTGACGCAATCGAACGGCGGGCGTGAGGTGGAGCTGCTGGAGATCGGCGCTCCCGAGGCTGCCAGAGCCGTTGTGGTGACGGCACGTCATCACTGTTGCGAGATGATGGCGAACTATGCATTGGAGGGGCTGGTGCAGGCACTCGTTGAGGCTGATTCGGCAGAGCTGCGGCAGTTGAAGGAACAGGTGAAGTTCTACTTCATACCTTTTGTTGACAAGGACGGCGTCGAGCAGGGGGATCAGGGGAAACTGCGGCGGCCGCACGATCATAACCGCGACTATCTGGCCGGAATCTATGCTGAAACCCGCGCTATCGCGGAGCTCTGTCGTGAGCTGGCGGCAGAGGGGCGTCTGGCGGTGTTCATGGATCTGCATTGTCCCTGGATACGGGGAAACTGGAACGAACACATCTATCAGGTGGGCTCGCCGGTGCCGGAGAACTGGCAGGAACAGCAGCGATTCGGCGCAATTCTGGAGGAAGTGAATTCGGGCGAGCTGCCCTACAGCGTGGCGGGAGACCTGCCCTTTGGTGAGGCCTGGAACAAGGTCCTTGCTTCGGAGTATCTGACATCCACCAGGTTTGCTGTGACCATGCCGGGGGTGAAGCTGGTGACGACGTTTGAGATTCCGTATGCCACGGCTGGCGAGGCGGTGGTCAACCGTGAGACGGCGCGGGCTTTCGGGCGGGGGTTGGCACAGGCTCTGGCGAGGTACCTCGGCTGAGGATGTGGCGGTCGGGCTGGTGTATGCCTGTGTTGTTGGGAGGGACGGCTGTCACGTCGCTCCACGGCTCGCGGGGACGCTCACCTCCGGAGGTGGCGGTTTAGTTGCTGTTTCTGGCCCGAGCTGGTGCTCGGGGGTCCCAGGGCTGGGTGTCGCATGTCGTGTGTCGCGGGTCAGCGGCCTGATGGCCGAGGCTGCAGGTACAGAGCCCTGCGGTCCCAGCAGGCTGGGGTAGGGCGGCGCGCGATAATCGACTGGATTCGATTTCGATATCGCTGCCGGTACAGAGTCTTCCCTCCCGGGCGCGCTCTATTATATGCCTGTCTTGCGTTTCGGGGGCGTCTGGCTTTACAATAGAGGGAAACCAAGTAGAACTGATAGGGATTTTATATGAAACAGCAAAGGTGGAAGACCGCCCTCGCTCTGGTGCTTTTGGCTGGCGTCGCAATAGTGGCCGGCGCCCAGGAGACCGCCACGGCGGCTGACAGTGTGGCTGCAGCCAACGATGGTGCCGTGGCCATGCAATGGAAGCAGATCGTCGAATATGGGGGCT
>CAZMGQ010000344.1:0-3011 GCA_964565855.1 uncultured Lentisphaerales bacterium
AAGGACGTGGCGTGATATCGGCCCGTCCGCTGCGTTCTCGTGCCCCTCGCAAACAGGAGTTTGGCGAGGAGCACTCCGCCTTGCGTACGAACCAATCTGACGCCACGTTTTCCGACTGCTCCGCTCCGCCACCCCGGGGGCCACTATGGAAGGGTGTATGTCAAAGCGCGGGATATAACAAACCGTACGGATGATATGTCTGGAGGGCGAACCGGTGGTGAGCCGTGTGCACAAAGGAAAGTGCACGTTTCACAAAAACTGTTATGTGTTGAATTGGGAGGGACGACTGTCACGTCGTCCTACGTGCGGCTTGACTGGGACCGCAGGGCTCCGTACCTGCATCAAAAAAATAAAAAACCGCCAAACCCCAACAATCTGACCAGAATTTTCTGTTCCAAAACCCGGTTGTGGACAATTTTCACAACAAAGCTTATCATTTACCACCGCCGGGTGGCTGGTGCCGCCTTAAAACTGGCGATTCACGATATAAGCCGAGCAGGAGTGTCATTATGAGCATGAGTTTGTTTCAGAGTTCTTTGACGGGGTTGTGTCTGCTGCTGGCAGCAGGGGTTGTCCGGGCCGATCAGCCGGAAGTGCGGCAGGTGGAAGGCACGATCAGGCTGTTGGACGAAGATGTGGGAATGGAGCTGGTGGCCGGCAAGCTGAAGCTGGAGACTGCGACCGACTGGCGAATTGTCACGGTTGTCGATCAGAGTGAAGTAGTCGCTGAACCTATACTCATGCTGAACCCTGAAACGATGCGGGATTTGGTGATGGGAATGTCGCAAGGCGGGCGTGGTCAGCGGCTGCAGGAGCGCAAACAGTTGCAGAGCAGCCGTCGTACAATATCAAGTATTGCTTGGGATTTGCGCAGGTATGCTCATGATCAGGATGGCAAATGGCCGACCAATCTGGCGGAGTTTCAGGAATATGTCAAAAAAGACAGGCAAAATGGGCTGCCAGCACTCGATCATCTGAGGTTCGGAGCAGAAGCTGCACCCAAAGCTGATGAGGCCAGGTGGGGATTTGTATCGGATGCTCCCTGTGAGGCGGGCTCCTACATGTCGGGGAACGAGAAAAAAGTTGGTTGGCCGGAAAATAACGACGTGATCGCTATCGAATTGCAACCGCTGCTTGATGATGGCAAACACCATGTAGCTCGCGCCAACGGTGCAGTTGACAGGGTTCCGATTGATGAGGCACTGCTGGCACGTTTTGGCTGGACTATCAAACCGCAGAGGGAACAGCCGGCGGAGCCGGCTGACCGGAGCGTGGTGGAGTATCAAGTGATCGGGCGTTTTGTGGCTGAAGGACGCAGCACTTTTATTGCACGGAGTGACAGCCTCGATCAAGAACTCCGTTGTGAATGGGAGATCAGTGATCTTGTGCCTGAAACGGGCGAAAAGGCAGTAGAAGCCCGCAAGCTCTGGGGAACAAGGCGGATCCTCGGCTGGATGTCGATGTCTTCGTCGCCGGGGAAATTTTCGCCGCCGATGCAAGCCTTTATGCAAGTGAACTCCAAAGTTTATCGCGGAGTTGCGGAGTTTCTTACCAGCCGTTGGGAGCAGCGACAACTCTGGAGGTGGCGGGACGATGATGAAACAACCTCGCTCTTCGGTCTGCTGGGCGGCCAGGCGGCCATCCGCGAAACCCTGCAGATGCAGGGTCTGAATCAGGCGCAAGGAGATGCTGCTGAGGCGGTTGTAGAGCTGGACAAAATTGAAGGCGTGAATGTCAAATCGCACCCCTATGCGGGGATGCTGGGCGACCGTGTGGGTGGACGGCTGCCGCTGGCGGATGCCGTGCCGCAGGACCGGCTGCTGCTCTATGCGGCCAAACCGGCGAGTCTGATTGCTTTTCTCGATGAGGGAGCCTCGTTTCTGTCGGACCTGGGCACGGTGGCAACCGGCCGTGATTTCGACTATGCTCTGGTGGAACGTTATCTGGGTCGTCTGGGGCTGACACTGCCGATGGCGCGGCAGTTGCTGCAGTCGGGGATGGTTGCCGAAATGGCTGTCTTTATGCCGGATCTTTTCCTGATCGAAGGCACCGAAGTCACGCTGATCTGTCGTGTGCCACGCTTGAAGGAGCTGGCGGCGGTCATGCAGTTGGGTGATCTGGCTGGTGCAGCCGGTCAGCCGCTGAGCCTCAAGTCGCCGCTCAACGGTGCCGAGTTGCAGGTGGCCGTGCGGGATGATCTGCTGATTCTGGGAACCCATGCGGGAGAAGTGGCCAGTGTCTGCAATCTGCTGGCGGCGGACGGTGAAAACAGCCTCGGGCAGAGTGCTGAGTTTCGTTTTATGCTGACCGAACTGCCGCTGCAGGACACGACCCGTCTGTATCTCTACTTCTCGGACAGCTTTATCCGGCGCCTGGTGGGGCCGGAGGTCAAGATCGGCCAGTTGCGGCGCATGAAAACCATCGCCAGACTGCATCTGTCACAGGCAGCGCATAGCCTGTGGCAGGCTGATGGCAAACCGGGGGACAAGCCGGGGGTATTGCTCAGGGAAAACCTGGCCGCCGGCGGCTATGTGGATGAGGCGATGGCGGAAGACGGTGATCTGGTCTGGCATGAGGACGGCAGGGTCGAGTCGCACCGGTACGGCAGCCTGAGGCGGATCAAAACCCTCTTGCAGAGTCCGTTCCAGGCAGTGACCCAGGGCGAAGCCGAAGCCTACGGTACTTATCGCGAACGTTATACCCGTTTCTGGAGTCAGTTTTTTGACCCGATTGCCATACGACTCGACGATACGGACGATGGCTCGCTGGAGCTGAGCACCTTTATCCTGCCGCTGATCGAAAGCAGTCTTTACAACTCGTTACGCCATGGACTGGCAACCGAAAAGGGCGGCTTTCTGCGCAGCTTTGACGTTGTGCCAGCGGTACCGCTGATGCTCTCGTTCAATATCAATGAAAACAGTTGGGACTCGTTTCTGGTAGATATGCTGCCGGAGGAGGTAGGGCTGTTTCATCTGTTTTAGGCAGAATGGAATTGTTTGGTCGTGGTGACG